>DNUI01000119.1:0-16902 GCA_003508565.1 Syntrophaceae bacterium | reverse complement strand
TTGGAAAAAGGAGTCGGTGATGAGGAAATTCAGCCTTGAGCTTAACGTGGGTATCTTTTTTATCGTCGGTATTCTCTGTCTGGCATATCTCTCTATCAAACTGGGGAAGCTGGAAATTGTAGGTTCCAAGGACACTGTCATTTATGCCACCTTCTCCAACATCGGGGGACTGAAAGAGGGCGCGGAAGTTCAGATTGCCGGCGTTAACATCGGACGCGTGAAAGGAATCACTCTGGATGATTACCAGGCAAAAGTGAGACTCCAGATATCGACAGCGGTGCCTATTCAAGATGATGCCATTGCCAGTATCAAAACCAAGGGACTGGTTGGAGAAAAGTTTGTCGAGATAACGCCGGGCGGATCGGATAACGTCATTACCAACGGAGGTACGCTTCAGGAGACCCTGCCCCCTTTCGACATTGAGAGAGCCATTTCCAAGTGGGTTTTCGGAAAAGCTTCAGACTAGCGGAGGATGTGTTGAAAAATCAACGATTCTTATTATTTCTCCTCCTGGTTATTGTGTGCTCTGTTTTCTTTCCCTTTGGCACGGGCTATACCCAGACTACATCCCCCCGGGATGAAACGATTCAGTCTTCAGAACCACCTTCTGCTTCGGACGCTCTTGAAGCCGAGGAAATCAAGGAAATGAAGGGTAAAGAAGAGGAAGAGACCCCGAGGGAGATTTCCCCAGAGCAGGATGAAAACTTAATCAAGAAAGGGGAACAAGATAAGGGGAAAGAGGAAGGAGAGGAGGACGAAGAGGATTATGAATATCTGGAAGAGGAGGAAATGGAAACCATTGCTGATCCTCTCAAGCCCTTCAACCACCTCATGTTTGATTTCAACGATAAGCTCTACTTCTACTTACTGAAACCTGTCGCCCAAGCATACAAAGCCGTATTGCCGGAGCCGGTAAGGGTATCAATACGCAATTTTATTTCGAACATTACCACTCCCGCGCGTCTCCTCAACTGCATTCTGCAAGGCAAGGCAGAGAAAGCGGGAATAGAATATTCCCGCTTCCTGGTTAACACGGTCGCAGGCGGACTGGGCTTCTTTGATGTAGCAAAAAAGTATTGCAACCTGCAAAAACAGGATGAAGATTTTGGTCAAACCCTTGGATTTTACGGTATCAAGGAAGGCTTCTACATCGTGTGGCCCGTTTTCGGTCCGTCAACCCTAAGGGATACAGTGGGCTCGGCAGGTGATTTTTTTGCCGACCCTTTTGTGTACATAAATCCGACTACAGACATAGGGATAACGAAGGTTAACTCGGATATTCGTAGCGGTATCAACACCACCAACGTGGTCAATGAAACATCATTAACGATTGGCACATATGAAGAATTCAAGGAGTCTTCCATCGACCCCTATGTGTCTATGCGAACCGCGTATTTCGAAATGCGCAGAAAAAAAATCAAGGAATGATCCTTCTAAAATAATGCAGAAAGGAAAGTGAGAGGAATGAAACTGCCTACAAAAAATAATTACATCTTTACGATGGCACTGGTGCTGTTATTAGTGCTGCCATACCCTGCCTTGGCGAGTACGCCGACGGAGCAGGTAAAGGAAAAAGCGGATAAGGTATTGACTATACTGAATGATCCAGCATTAAAGAACAACAAGGAACAGCGCCGGAATATGGTAACGAATGTTGTGGAGGACATGATCGACTGGCAGGAGGTAGGCAGGCGGGCGCTGGCCATTCACTGGCGGAAGAGAACTCCCGCGGAGAGAACAGAATTTGTCGATCTTTTCCGCGATCTCCTGAAAAGGACTTACAGCGACAAGCTGGATCTTTACGCGGGAGAGTCGATCATCTACGATTCTGAAAAGATTGATGGGAACCGGGCTGTGGTTAAAACCAGGATGATCAACAAGCAAAAGGGGGAAGAAGCGTCGATAGAGTATCGTCTTATCAAGAAAAATGAACTCTGGCTCGGCTATGATATAGTCATCGAAGGAATTAGTGCGGTCAATAATTATCGTGTACAGTTCAATGAAGTCATTACGAGTTCTTCCTATGAGAGCCTGATTAGAAAGATGAAGAACCGTGAATTTAAAATAAGGGAGTCATCAAAATCGACCAAGGGATCGAAGAAGTAAAGGGAAAACTTCGTTCCATAAAAAATATTGACAGAATTTAAAAGATGACTATATTAGGCACGTTTTAAAGAGTTATTGGTAGTTAAAGGATGTGCCATGTATTTTAGTACAGCACAGACATCTCTCGCGAATAACGCATTCCAACAAGCTGAGAAAATAACGGGAAAATATTTTCGTCTCAGTCCGGAAGTGATGAAAAATCATCGCTATGACGTAAAAACCCTGGCCTACCTTGAAGACCATGAAGTGAAAGATGGTGCCTTTGCCCATTTGTGCAGATACCATTATACAAAAGATGACCGCTCAAATCAACGAGACAGCTTTTACTTCTACAGGATATGTCTCCAGGATAACAGAATTCTTGATGCCATTAACAGGGGACACTCTTTCATTAAACTAAACCCCTTATTACTATATATTGCTGCTCACGAACTTGTACATATTATAAGATTCGAAACCAGAGAAATTGACTTCGATGCATCACGGGAAGAAAAGGAACGGGAAGAAGACAAAGTGCATGCAATCACGAGTGATATTCTTCAGTCATGCATTTCTTCCGATTTGAAGTTGATTCTTGATTGCTTCGGCAACCGTTACAAAATAGGAGATTTATGTAACTAAACTTTCATTCCCATGAGGCGTGTCTTCGATCTTATCGGAGAGCGGGATTGAAGAAATATCAAAGAAAGATTATTGGTGGAGGTTTTTTATATGCCGATTTATGAATATAAATGTAAAAAATGTGGGAAAGAATTTGAGCTATTCCAGAATATTACTGACCCGGCCGTGAAGAATTGTAAATTTTGTAAGGGGCCGGTGAATAAGCTGATTTCTATGTCATCCTTTCATTTAAAGGGCTCGGGATGGTATGTAACTGACTATGGTGGAAAGAAAGCGCCGGCAAGTGAACCTAAAAAAGATGATACCGGAAAATCCGAAACAGCTGAATCGGCAAAGGCTGACTCGACTTCAAAAACAAGCACAGACGTTGAATAAAATTTAAAATTATTTTTTTAGGTGGCTTCTGTAATACAGATGCCACCTTTTTTATTTTTTCATACATTTCTAATAATCCTGAAATAAATTCATCAGATACAACTCTACACAGTTTCATAATACCAGGTTTACCCTCGTATTACTTATCAGATTTTCTAGTATTGTATTTTGTAAAACAATGTCGGATCCTGACTCATATTGTATGCCTTAAACTTTTTTCAGCACATCATTTTTAGGGATGCGTAAGAATGGGAGGGAATGATCATGGCACCGGAGCTTACAGATGATGTAAGGGCAGGCCAGGCATTTATTGAGGCATTACGTCGATCAGAGAAAATGGTGTTTTCCAGAGACGAGATTATTATCTCTGAAAGAATGAAAATCGGCGACCCGGTAGTATGTACAATCGAGGCTCACAAAGAAAATGGAGATTCATCACAGGCCACAGGAAAAGCATACATATATCCGGATCTTGTTGTTATCTGCATAGAAAGTGTGTGGAAAGCATTAAGTGATCCGATCTATCCTCATCATTACGAATATCTCAGTTACTGATTTTCATCTCACAAAATATAGTAGAAATTGAGCAGAATTACGGCATCAAACAACTTCTCGTTTCAATGCCGATATGGGGACATTCATCTCGATTTGACACGCACGGACCTGCTATGTTTTTTACTTTTTTTCTGCTTGTACATTAATTTGTCCGCACTCGCCATAAGATCATCAAGAGAGCAGGGATTTCCAGGATCATAACATGCTATGCCTATACTAATTGAGATTTTGTAATGTCGCTTGCCTTTCTTGTTATGATCACTAATCTGATTCTGTAATCGCATCATGATGGTTTCTGGAGATATTCCGGTGGCGTCCATCGCAAAAACAGCAAATTCATCACCCCCTATGCGTGCAATAATATCTGATGATCTGAAGGTTTCTTTTAATATTGCCGCTACGTCAATGAGCGCTCTATCACCCTCTTCGTGACCTAATGTATCGTTAATCAGCTTCATTCCATCCAGGTCAGTAAAAAAGAGCAACATATTTTTCTGATGCCTGTCTGCAAATTTCAACTGCTGTTCCGCAAGCGTTAAGAAACCCCTCCTGTTATGCAATCCAGTGAGAGAATCAGTGATCGAAAGAGAATGTATCTGTTCTTCCATCCTTTTTCGCTCTGTTAGATCCATGCAATTTGCGAGGACAGCACGTTTCCCCTTCCAGAGTATTGACGTTATCGTCTCCATGAACCATATGATGTTACCTTCCTTGGTTATCACTCTGAATTCATAGGGAAGGGTGCGTTCTCCACGAAGCATATCTATGGCATGCTTTTTGAGATGTTCCCTATCCTCAGGGTGAACAAGACTCATTGATTCCTTTCCTATCAATTCTTCGAGAGTGTAGCCGGAATAGGAAGCAGCCTTGGAATTGATGAAACAAAATTTACCATCCTGGACCACATAAACTCCCGCAAATGACTTCTCCGCCAGAACACGATAAAGTTCTTCGCTCTCTTGAAGCGCTTTCTCCGCCTTTTTACGTTCTGTGATATCTTTTGAAGCTACTGTTACCGCTATAGTCACTCTTCCTTCCCGATCTTTGACGGGGCTGAATGTCCGGAGAAAATATTGATCATCTCTTTCACTCCTAAATTCATCCTGGACAGATGTTCCGGTAGCGAATACAAGATCCACTTTCTCAACAAACTCTTCCGTGGAATTCCTGGAATGGAAGTCGCTGTAAGGTCTACCTACTATTTTGTCCAATGGAAGGGAAAACCTTGAAAGATGTTTTTCGTTCATAAATAGATACTTGTAATCCCTGTCCACAATATACATTGAATCCGAGGTAGTTGCCAAAGAGCGATATTTCTCTTCTGATTCTCGCAATGCCTCCTCTGCCTGCTTGCGCTCGGCAATTTCTTTTTGCAGATCTTCATTGATATTTCTAAGTTTTGAGGTGCGCTCGGCAACAATTTCTTCCAGATGAGATTTGTGTCTTCTCAACTCATCTTCAGCCTGTTCACGTTCCTTGACTTCTCGCTGGAGTTGAATGTTTTGCCCTTCCAGTTGCTTTTGTAAGCGATGTAACGCCAGGTGAATTTCAAGACGGGCTAAAACCTCTTCAAACTGAAACGGTTTGGTAATGTAGTCAACGCCCCCTGCATCAAAGCCCTTGACTTTGTTTGCGGACTCGTACAGGCCGCTGATGAATATCACAGGAATCCCGCGGCTGCGTTCATCGGCTTTCAACTGACGGCAGACCTCGTAGCCGTCCATATCCGGCATTTTTACATCAAGCAGGATCAGGTCCATAGTCTCAACTGCCACCGCTTTTAATGCCTCGTGGCCGCTGGAGGCTGTCCGTACCTTATAGCCATCATCTCTAAGAATATCCGTCAGCAGGCTCAGGGTGTTCGGAGAATCATCAACAACCAGAATCCGGTGTACATTATTCTTCTCCAATTTTTCTGTTTTCTTGCTACTCGATTCTCTGGCTTTCAATGTATTACCCTGGGTGCGAATTTTTAAATTTTTTTTGACTAATCTTCACCACAACTTTTTATATAGCCCCTTTGAATCCTTTGGCTGCGAGCAACGTACTCGGGGATGATCCATAGTATGTAACTATGAATAAGTGCCTGCCTATGGTTTGTAAGATAGCTTTTATTAATAATAAATTTCAAGAGTAAAAGATTTTTACAAACAGGTGATGTGTATCTATTAAGAATTAATAGTCATTTTTGCCACATTAAGTAACACGTTTCTTTAAATTGCGCTTGCCGCGAAGGCGCTGTAAGAGAAAATGCTCAATTGACTCTTCGGAAAGATCATCGTGCAAAATATCTTTGATTGTTTCGAATGGAATTTCCACTCGTGCCGCGCTCTTATGACCGCCGGCACTTCCATAGTTACCAAAGGCCTTTTTCGCAATCGCCCCGCAATCCTGACGGTACCCATCGCCTCTGAACACGATAACAAGCCTTTCTTTTACAATACCCGCCACTATGACGTAATAGATATCAATGACCCGGAGGAAAAAGTCCGCAACCTGTACACAGGCATCAACACTTTCCACCTTGCCCAAAAAACTGATAATCCGGTCCCTGTAACGCCGTCTGTTGTGATATGCGATATTATAGTATTTCAGAAAACGCTCAGGTATCAGATTCATTTCGATTCGCCGAATCAGTTGCCGGTTGGCCCGGGAAAAGTTGAGGTAATAGGCGCCGATATCTTCGACGATGACATCCCGTTCAAAGTTGTTCGTATCGGCTTTAATACCATAGAGTAACGCTGTGTATATAGTCCTGGGAACCCTGATCTTCGCCGCAAGAAGGTATTCCGTCATAATGGTTGATAACGCGCCGTAATTATCCCTCACATCTGCCAGTTCGGCGTGCCATACGCTTGTACACGGATGGTGATCAAAAACAAGTTGCGGGTGATAATCTTTTAACGCGTCGCCGAAAAATGTCGGTTGGGCATCAACAATGGCGATCAAACGGTATACTTTGAGATCAATACTGGTTAGGAGCTTAATATCAACCTTCATCGCCCGGATAAAATCAGCATTTTGCTGACGGACAATGGTATCCGTGGCAACAAAGGTGCATTTTGAAAGTCCCGCGATTTTTTTCAGGAGTTCTTGAAGGGCCATGGCCGAGGCTACCGCATCGGGGTCTGGACTGCCATACATGAGAATAGCCAGAGCATCGTCCTTCCTGACCATGGACTTCAGTTTTATAATATTATGTAATGTCTCCTCTTTGACAAGAATAGATTCAATGCGTTTCATACCAATCACACCACAAGGACCTTTCCCCGAGGCTCCGCAATAATTTCACCTACAAGTGCAGCTTCCTTGATACCCTGCGCACGCATTTTCCCGATCAATTGTTCCGCTTGATCTGCTGGTAAGACGATAAGGAGCCCTCCCGAAGTCTGCGGATCAAACAGGATATCGACCATCCAATCAGGACAGCTCTCCTCAACATCTATCAAATTCGCCCGGTACTGCCGATTTCTGTGTAAACCCGCCGGTATTACCCCCATCTCGACAAACTCACGTATTTCAGGGAAATAAGGGACGGCAGCGGCATGAATCTTCATACCCACTGCGGAATCTTCCACCATTTCGCAGGCGTGACCTAAAAAACCGAATCCTGTGATATCGGTACAGGCGTGAACATCAGGCATTCCCACCATGAGATCTGCCGCCTCCTTGTTCAGGGTAGTCATGCATTCTGTAGATTTCTTTACAAGCTCTTCATCGGCCAATCCGCCTTTCAGCACCGTACTGACGATACCGGTACCAAGAGGCTTTGTGAGAATGACCTTGTCCCCTACCCTTCCGCCTCTGTTGAGCAGGACTTTATCCGGATGGATCACACCAGTCACAGCAAGCCCGTATTTCAATTCGTCATCCTCGACACTATGCCCTCCCACGAGGATTACGCCGGCTTCCCGCATTTTCTCCAGCCCGCCCTGCAGAATCCGTCGCAGGATGGAAATATCCATTTTTTTAATGGGGAAACAAACGATATTCATGGCGGTGAGTGGCCGCCCGCCCATGGCATAGACATCGCTCAGGGCATTGGTCACGGCGATCTGACCGAAGATGTAGGGATCATCAACGATGGGCGTAAAAAAATCCACCGTCTGGATAATCGCCAGATCATCACGGAGTTTATAGACCCCTGCGTCCTCCGCATGTTCCATCCCCACGATCAAATTAGGGTCTGAAATCAACGGCAAATCTCGCAATGCATCATTCAGGTCGCCCGGACCGATCTTACAGGCTCAACCTGCCCCGTGGACGGTTTCGGTCAGGCGAATGTTCGCTTCTTTTTCCATGTGCGCATCCTACAGTAATTGTCTAACTGCGTCAATAGTTTGTGATACTGATAGAGATACACGTCTGATCAAGTCCAAAACTCAAGGTTTGATTGTAATAAACAATTATGATAATGAGCACACATGAACTCCGACACGTTTAAAGATATCACCCTTCAGCAAATGGAAATTCTCATCGCCTTGGTGGAGACGGGCAGTTTCACCAGAGCCGCCGGCAAACTCTATCTTTCTCAGCCATCCCTGACGAAACAGATACAGAACCTTGAAACGGCCTCGGGAACGCGGGTGGTCAACCGAGGAAGTACTGGTATATCCCTCACCCAGGAAGGGCAGATTCTCTATGATTACGCAAAGCGGATACTTCGCCTGCGGGAAGATGCCAAAGAGCGTATCATGCGGGTTAAGGAACAAGAATCAGGACACATCTATATTGCCGCCAGCACTATACCGGCCACCTATATTTTTCCTCGATTGTTGAGCCTCATGAAACAGACACACCCGGATATACAGGTTCACATGCAGACGCACGACAGCGAGGAAACTTTGCAAATTGTTCTCGCAGACCAGGCGGAAATAGGATTCATCGGGAAAGAACCCTTACATAAAAAGCTGATCGCGGAACGCCTCTGGAAAGATAATTTGGTCCTTGTAGTACCCTCTAGTCACCCTCTTGCAGAACGGGGATCTGTGACCATTGAAGAACTTGCCGGTGTTCCTTTTGTAGTCCGGGAGAGAGGATCGGCGACACGCGAAATTGTTGAACAATGTCTTCAAAAGCACCATGCTGTAGGCCTGTCAAGCTTCAACGTGATTTGTGAAATGGGAAGTTCCGAAGCCGTCAAGGAAGCCATCATAGCGGGTCTGGGAGTTTCGATACTGTCTCATTTTGCAGTAACGCGAGAATCATTGCAGGGCTTACTGAAAACTGTCAATATAACTAACTTGAATATAGAGAGACATTTCTATCTTATTTATAAAAAGCATTTTCCTTTAATGAAATATCACAAAAACTTTCTTAAATTTGTAAAAAAATCCAAGCCTCTTTGATACTCTCAACCCGCTGCTATCTGATACATTTTCTTTAATGCATTTACGTTCATATAAAAATTGTATTCTATTCAAATTAGTAATTGATACACCATTTATATTTCTAAAATGAATTGGCTTTTCGCCGGAACATCTGTTATGGGATACCTGCCTTAGATTGCGGAGATTATTAAATATGTTGAATTTATTCGTATCAAGAACAGTTATTATTGTTGTCGATTCTGTCATCGGAATACGTGCTCCACTTCTGGAATATGTGGTCACTTCACACCACTATGGGACGCGGATGAATGTTCCCCTCGTGTATGGACAGACTTTCTCTCCTGCTTGTGGTTAGTGCAGAACATACCAGAAATGATTGCAGACAACAGAGAGTCAAAAGAAATTCCCTTCTTCTTGTCAAAAGGTGGGATGAAAAGCGATACACAGAAAACAAGTTGCAGTGATAATCATTGAAAAATGGCATATCCCTGCTATAAGGAATCAACGCACAGTAAACAAAGCAGAAGAATTTAATGGAACAAAGCATTTATTTTGACAACGCGGCCACATCCTGGCCGAAGCCGGAGGAAACCTATATCGCCATTGATCATTTCAACAGATCAATCGGCGGCAGTCCCGGCCGTTCCGGTCACCGTGTATCCATCGAATCCGGACGGGTGATCATGAATGCGAGGGAGTCCCTTGCCCAGTTATTTAATATCGATGATCCGTTCCAGATTGTGTTTACGAAGAATGCCACGGAGGCGCTGAACTTAGCTATCTTTGGACTTCTCTTACCGGGCGATCATGTCATCACCTCAAGCATGGAACACAATTCAGTGATGAGGCCCCTGCGTGTTCTGGAATCTCAAGGTGTGGAATTATCGATCGTCCGCTGTTCACCGCAGGGTTATCTCGATCCGGACGACCTGCCGGCTTTAATACGGGAAAATACAAAAGCCGTTGTCCTTACCCATGCTTCAAATGTCACGGGCACGATCATGCCCATTAAAGAAGTCGGAGACATTATCAGAGGAAGAGGCCTTATCCTCTGCGTGGATGCGGCCCAGACAGCGGGGGCGCTCCCGATAGACGTTTCCGATATGAACATCGACCTTCTCGCGTTTACGGGACACAAGTCTCTTTTCGGTTCCCAGGGAACGGGGGGTATCTACATACGCAAGGGGTTAGAGGAAAGAATCAGGTCTCTCATGGTGGGAGGAACGGGGAGCCGCTCGGAGTTTGAAATACAGCCGGACTTCATGCCGGATAAATACGAATCCGGTACGCTGAACACCTCAGGACTTGCCGGACTGGGCGCCGGCGGGGAATATATTCTCAAGAAAGGCATTGATCACATCCGCGATAAAGAAATCCTGATGACCCAGCACTTTCTCGATGGCTTGAAATCCATCAGCGGCGTTCATATCTACGGTCCAGGCGACGCATCGCGACAAATCTCTGTTGTTTCCTTCAACCTGAACGGCATGACACCGTCGGAAATATCTTTTACCCTGGATGAGCACTACGGCATCATGTCCAGGCCGGGGCTCCACTGCGCTCCCTCCGCCCACAGGACGATCGGCACATTTCCGGGAGGCACGGTGCGGTTTAGCTTTGGCTACTTCAACACGGAAGAGCAGATCAGCTATGCCCTGGGTGCAGTACAACAAATTAGCCGGGATCAAAAAAAATAGCCATAGGGGAGGACAGGCGAGAGGCCTGTTCTTCTTATTTTACACTACCGTTTGATTTATAAGGATGCATTGTATGGCAAAAACCATTGACGCGAAAGGGTTAGCCTGTCCCCAACCTGTGCTTCTTACGAAAAAAGCATTGGGAGAGGAAAATAATGTAACCGTGACTGTCGACAACGAACCGGCCGTCGCAAACATCACCCGACTGGGAAAAACTATGGGCTGCACCCTGCACATTGACAAGCGAGAGGACGGGACATTTCAGATCCATCTTTCCCGTGATGCAGGCAAGATACCTTCCGCACCGCTCGATCTAAGCTGCGCCACAGGCCCCCTGGTTATCGCAATATCGTCCGATCGCATGGGCAGGGGAGATGACGAACTGGGATATGTCCTCATAAGGACTTTTATCCACACGATTCTGTCGTTAGAACCCCTTCCACACACAGTGATTTTCTACAACACCGGCGTGAAGCTGACAGTCAAAGATTCAGAGTCTCTTGATGATCTCAAAGAAATCGAAAAGAAAGGGATCGCCGTAATTGTCTGTGGGACCTGTTTAAATTATTTTGGTATCACCAAAAACCTCAGCGTCGGGGTTATTTCCAACATGTACGATATCGCATCCACCATGGCCGGTGCGGGGAGGCTCGTCATTCCATGACGGAGATGGAGAAGTATCATGTCATCCTGTTTGACTCCGTCCACCACGCCCTGCGGTCGGAGAAAATTCTTAAAGGAATGGGGATCCCCCACAAGCTCATCCCCGTTCCCCGTCATATCAGTTCGGATTGTGGAGTATGCCTCCGCTTTACCATAGATCTCAGAAACAAAATCGAAGACGCCCTTAACGGAAAAGTAGACATCTACGAAATCCGCCCCTTGTAGTATGTCTCTCGCACCTGATCGAGCCAATCAAAGAAAATAACTCAAACTGAAAAAAAAGGTGGCAAGATTGCCCATAGTTTAGTAAACGAAGCTACAAATTTTCACCAAGTACCAAACTGTAAAAGAGGTGTCATTTCGGGGGAACGGAGAGGGTATGACGCATAGGTTCGGCACGGCGATAGCAGTAATACTTCTGATCCTGGTGATGCTCTCTGTCCAGGGAACTGTAGGAATCTCGGAAGCATCGAAATCCCTGGCCTCCCGTAGGAGTTATTCGCGCATTCAAGGCAAGCGGGCTCCCCAGAAGCTCGTTTTGCGCTCCGCTTCCGCATTGGTGGCGGATCAGCGGACAGGTGAATGCCTGGTTCAGAAACAGGCGGAAACAGTGTTGCCTATTGCCTCCATCACCAAACTGATGACCGCCATGGTCGTGCTGGATGCAAAAATGAACATAGGGGAATTGCTTACCATCGTACCCGAAGACGTGGACACCCTTCGCCACAGCCGCTCCCGCCTGCGGGTCAATACCAGCCTCACGCGCGGTGATGCCCTTCTGCTGGCTTTGATGGCATCGGAAAACCGCGCTGCCCACGCCCTGGGACGGACGTATCCGGGCGGTCTCGAAACATTTATTGCCGCCATGAACACCAAAGCGCAGTCACTGGGACTCGCAGAGACGCGCTTCGATGATCCAACCGGAATCTCCAGCGGCAATGTTTCCTCTGCGCGGGACTTGGCGCGGATGGTGGATGCTGCTTACCGCTATCGCCTGATCCGCGAATTCACCACCCGCAAAAAGGCTACGATTCATTCAGGCCACCGTACACTGGAATTCTGTAACAGCAATCGCCTGATCCGGAGTCCCCGCTGGCATATCGGCCTCTCGAAGACGGGCTTCATCGATGAGGCTGGCCGTTGCCTGGTGATGCAGGCCCATGTGGCCAACCGTCCGGTCCTGATTGTCCTGCTCGATTCTCAAGGCAAGCTTACTCGATATGGCGACGCCAACCGCATTAAACAGTGGATGGAAGGACCATACGCGGAACGGCGAAAACACAGAGGATTCCGAGCTTCTTTATCAGGCACCATATGAACACTGAATGCCTTGGTACATGACCTGCCCTCTGTGAATTTGGTAGCGAAAGCCTTCCCTTTTGTTGAATGTAAGGTAAGCAGGCGAATAGTTGGCATCATTCTTCCGTATGGATCGATGATTTTCCACAGTAAACCGGGAAGAGCTTCAATAATTCTGAATATTCTTCGTCTCCGGTTCCCCACGACAAAGCAATAACTTCTACACCTCATCCACTATAAAGAATTGATCCTTACGTTCCATGTTTGTTATATACCGCATAAATAGCACCTGTTATCGGTAGTAACGATGGTAATCACTTATCAAACTCTTTTATTAACCTCTAAGACACTGTTATAGGCATGCTTGCAGAAATCGACGGCGAAATCTGCCATAGTTCGTAAGAAAATTGCCTTGACATAGAAGAAACCATCCCCGTATATTTCTCTGTCAAGATAGCAATTTCTTATCAAGTCGAGGATAAAGATCAAGGATTGGCATGTACGATGGTGAAACGCCAACGTGATTTAGGCAGATTGGTAACGAGTGTAACGGCGGGGCTTATTTCCGGTGTATTGACGGTGACCATGGGCATCGCCTTCGCTGCCCTTATCTTTTCCGGGCCCCTTTCGGAGTTTATCTCCCGAGGGATCAGCCTGATTCTCTTGAGCGCCCTCATCATCGGCATCTTTGTCGCCTGGACAAGCTCTTACGAGGGAACTGTCGCGCGTCCCCACGAAATCCCCGCCGCCATTCTGGCCCTGATTGCCGGCATCATCACGAGCAAAATGCCCCCGACTGCCCCTGCAGAAGAAACGTTCATCACCGTCGTTGCGGCCATTGCCGTAACATCTGTCATTACGGGACTCTTTTTCCTGGCCCTGGGAACATTCAAGGCGGGCAATCTCATCCGCTTCATCCCGTATCCTGTGATAGGCGGCTTTCTCGCGGGGACAGGATTACTGCTTGTCAAAGGGGCCCTGGGCGTCATGACGAATAAAGCAGTCTCGTATTCCTCGCTGACATCTCTTACCCAACCCGATGTCGCCGTGAAATGGCTATCCGGCTTGGCGCTCGCCATGATCCTGTTCGGGTTTGTTCGCCGATGGAACCACTACATGGTCATGCCGGTCTGGCTTGTTGTGTCAGTCGGCCTGTTTTATCTGATTGTCTTGATCGTCGGTGCTCCGATTGATGATGTCCGGGCACAGGGCTGGCTGACAGGGTCTTTGCATGAAACCGGGTTTGAAATCCCCTTGTCACCGGCCGCCCTTACGCGCATCGATTGGGGACTTATCTTGACGCAGGCCGATCGGATCGGAACGATTTTGATCTTGAGTTGCATCTCTCTTCTTCTCAACGCCAGCGGTCTTGAACTCGTCGTGCGCCGGGAAATTGATCTCAACCGCGAGCTCAAGTCCGTCGGTGTCGCCAATATCCTGGCCGGCTCCGGGGGCGGTGCCGTCGGCATCCATTCGCTGAGCCTTTCGGCCTTAGGCTATACGATGGGGACAAGCAGCCGCTTGATCGGCATTTTTTCCGCCCTGGTGTGCGGATCGATCCTTTTTTTCGGCGGTTCGCTTCTGTCATATTTTCCGAAACCGGTCATGGGTGGCGTGCTGTTGTTTCTCGGATTTTCTTTTTTATACCAGTGGCTTTATGAAAGCTGGTTTAAACTTCCCAGGATCGATTGCGTCCTCATCTGGTTGATCCTCATCATCATCGGTGGTTTCGGTTTTCTGGAAGGGGTGGGCGTCGGCATATTGGTGGCCGTCGTGATCTTCGTGTATAATTACAGCCGCGTCAGTGTGGTAAAGCAGGCCTTATCTGGCGTTCATTATCACAGCAATGTCGACCGAACCCTGGAACAGCAGCAAATGTTGAGCGAAAAAGGCGACGCCCTGTATATTCTCAAACTTCAGGGTTTCATTTTCTTCGGAACGGCAAACAATCTGCACGACAAAATCTCCGTAAGAGCAACGGCAGCCAACCAGCCACCCCTCCTTTATGCCACTCTCGATTTTCGATTTGTGAACGGGATTGATTCCTCCGCGGCAAACAGTTTTGCCAAAATGAAGATCTACGCAGAGTCTCATGACTACGTCCTGATCTTTACGGGACTTTCCGCGACTCTGTTGAACCAGTTTACAAGAGGCGGGTTTCCGCTGGAGGAAAATGCCCATTTCAGGATATTCCCTGATCTCGACCGCGCTGTGGAGTGGTGTGAAAATCAAATTCTGATCCTCGAAAGTGCTCATGTCTTTGGAGAGGAGCAGCGCTTGGATGATCAATTGCGGGTATTTTTCACCGACCCCGAGAAGATGCTGCGATTTAAGCAGTACCTGGAAAAAAGACAGGTTCCAATGGGCTATTACCTGATTCATCAGGGCGATCCTCCCCATTCGCTTTATTTTCTGGAATCCGGTAAGATCACCGTCCAGATGCAGAATGATCAGGGCCAGATAGTTCGTTTGCGCACCGGTGGGCCCGGCACCGTCGTCGGTGAATTGGGGCTTTATCTGCGGTCGCCCTCTACTGCGAGCGTCATCACCGAACAGGAGAGTGTTTTTTATCGATTGACAGCGGTTGCTTTGACCACAATGGAGGAAAAGGATCTTGAGATTGCGGCGGCCTTTCATAAATTTATGGTGCATCGACTGGGACAGAGGCTGATCTATACCAACCGGTCGCTGAAGGCGTTAATGGATTGATCAATCAGATCATGAAAGATTGAGAAAAAAAGAATTTTGGGGTCAAATCTTTACTCTTGACATTTAGTATTCAACAGAATTTACAAACGCACATCATGAGCTACTTTTCTAATTGTCTAAAGTAAAGATTTGACCCCGTTTAGCCACAAACATATGAGGAGGTGTCACCTACCATGATCCGTACCCGTTTTACTGAACTTTTCGGCGTCAAGCACCCTATTATGCAGGGGGGCATGCAGAATGTGGGCTGCGCGGAACTCGTCGCCGCGGTGGCAAATGCGGGAGCCCTTGGTTTTATCACAGCGCTGACCCAGCCGACTCCGGACAACCTTTTAAAAGAGGTTGAACGCACACGGAAGATGACGGACAAACCTTTCGGAATCAACCTGTCAATCCTGCCTGCCATCAAGCCGATACCGTATGAAGACTATGCCATGGCCATTGTTGAATCCGGCGTAAAGATCGTTGAGACCGCGGGGCAAAATCCGGAAAAATTTCTCCCGGCATTCAAGACTGCAGGAATCAAGGTCATCCACAAATGTACATCAGTCCGCCATGGACTCAAGGCGGAGAAGATCGGCTGCGACGTCGTAAGCATCGATGGTTTCGAGTGCGCGGGACATCCGGGTGAAGACGATGTTCCTGGTCTTGTGCTTATCCCCGCTGCAGCGGACACAATCAAGATCCCGATTATCGCATCTGGCGGCTTTGCCGATGGCCGAGGTTTGGCAGCCGCCCTCGCTCTTGGAGCTGAGGGAATCAATATGGGCACTCGTTTCCTGGTAACGAAGGAGGCTCCTGTCCACGATGCCATGAAAAAGAAAATCGTCGAATCTGATGAACGGCAGACAGCGTTAATTCTGCGAACGTTGAGGCACACCGGGAGGGTCTATCGCAACAGTATTGCGGAAAAAGTGCTTGAGATTGAAGCGCGCCCCGGCAATACTCAATTTGAAGACCTCTTGGCCCTCGTGTCCGGCGAAAGAAGCAAAAAGGTCATTCTTGAAGGAAATCTGGAAGAGGGCCTTTGGTGGGCAGGTATGGTGATGGGGCTGATTCATGATATCCCGACAGTGAAAGAACTTGTTGAAAGAATCGTGAGTGAAGCTGAAGAGATAATAAAAACAAGGCTCGCGGCACTAATAGATCATAAAAGTTAATGCCTCGTCCGGGCCGTATCCCTGTTTCAATAATCAGGAATAGTCTAACTTTTCTTTTTTAATGATAAGGTTAACTCGAATAAGGCCACTGGTTCCGACCCCAATAGGGAGGGAACCGTTGCCGCTACATGAACGGTAAGATTGACACGATCATCGGATTTCAAAGCTTTATCAACAAGGGCCCGAATAGCTGAACCGTCTTCACAGGTAAACAAGACATCCCCTTCGGCTCGTTTCAAAAATTCAGCCTTGAAATCCTTAAAGAGAAGCGACACTTTTTGGCCGCTTTCTTGAATCAATCGCATAGCCATAAGCCCGCCCGCACAGTCAGCACCGGTCGCTAAGACACCGAAATACATGGATTTGAGGTGGTTTCGTGTGTGACGC
>DNUI01000031.1 GCA_003508565.1 Syntrophaceae bacterium | reverse complement strand
GGTTCGACTCCTCTTCCCCCAGCCATTATATAGAAAAGGGTCTGACTCAGCTGAGTTCAACCCTTTTCTCTTTTCAGGAGTTCTACAGTTTTCCCTTTTCTGCGATTTTTGCCCAGGTATCCCGCAGCGTGACAGTACGGTTAAATACCATAAGGTTGGCGGTAGAATCAGGATCTGCACAGAAGTAACCGAGGCGCTCAAACTGGAACTTATTTCCGGGAACGGTATTTTTTAGGCTTGGTTCCATCCGGCAGTTCTTGAGAATTTCCAGTGATTTCGGATTGAGATACTCGATGAAACCAGTTTCTTCCTTCAGGGGGTTGGCAACACGGAAAAGTCGGTCGTAAAGGCGCACCTCGGCAGGAAGCGAATGAGCCGCCGATACCCAGTGGATAGTTGCATCGACTTTTCTTCCGTCAGGGGCAAAGCCGCTTCTCGTTTCGGGATCATAGGTGCAGTGCACTTCTAACACTTTGCCACTCTCTGGATCTTTCACCACATTCGTGCATTTCACGAAGTAGCCATACCGGAGTCGTACCTCTCTGCCTGGTGCAAGCCGGTAATACTTCTTGGGTGGATTTTCCATGAAATCTTCCTGTTCAACATAAAGTTCACGGGAAAAGGGGACTTCCCGGGAACCCATTTCAGATTTCTGAGGATGATACGGACAATTGAGCTCCTCGACCAGTCCTTTCGGGTAGTTGTCTATGATTACACGGAGAGGTCGAAGCACTGCCATACAACGGGGCGCCTTTTCATTCAGGTCGTCTCGGACACAGTTCTCAAGTAAGGCCATATCAACGAGACTGTCATTTTTGGCCACGCCAATGCGTTCACAGAAGTCGCGTATCGCATCAGGAGTGTAACCACGCCTCCTCATGCCAGATATAGTGGGCATCTGAGGATCATCCCAACCGTTTGTAATGCCTTTCTCCACTAATTCAAGAAGCTTGCGTTTACTCATAATGGTGTAGCTGAGGTTGAGACGTGCAAACTCGATCTGCTGAGGATGATGCTCTACCTTTAATTCATCCAGAAACCAATCGTAGAGAGGCCGATTGTTTTCAAACTCCAGGGTACAAATGGAATGAGTGATACCCTCGATGGAATCCGAGAGGCAATGTGCAAAATCGTACATGGGATAGATGCACCATGCATCACCCGTTCGATAATGCGTCTCTTTTTTTATGCGGTACATGACGGGATCACGCATGGTAATATTGGGGGAAGCCATGTCTATTTTAGCCCGGAGGACATGGGCTCCATCATCAAACTCACCGGCCCGCATGCGCGTAAACAAATCCAGATTTTCTTCAATCGACCTGTTGCGATAGGGGCTTGCTTTTCCTGGTTCCGTGAAGGTACCCCGGTACTCGCGCATTTCATCTGCACTCAAGCTGCAGACGTAGGCCTTACCCATTTTGATCAGCTGCAGGGCATACTGGTACAGTTTTTCATAGTAATCGGAGGCATAATATAAACGATCCCCCCAGTCAAACCCCAGCCACTTTACATCTCGTATGAGGGACCCCACATATTCCATGCTCTCCCCGCTGGGATCCGTATCGTCCATGCGCAAATTACAGGTGCCTCCATACTGGATGGCGATGCCGAAATTCAGGCAGACAGACTTCGCGTGTCCGATATGGGGGTATCCATTCGGCTCAGGAGGAAATCTGGTGGCCACACGCCCCCGGTGCTTTCCGGTTTTGATGTCTTCATTTATAATGTCACGTATAAAATCAGAGGGTTGCGATGAATTGGATTGGGACATAGAGCTGATTTCCTTTCTCATTCACAAAGGCGATGCAACACGGCATTGTTATTATCATATTTAATGCAATAGTTCTGTCCTTTTTTTGATAATAACTGATTCTCTCTGTTGTAATTCTCATGAAAGAAACACGCGCATGCCACTATCATCCTCGGTGGAAAAGGGCAAGTATGAAGAGGCCTTTCACGCCTTACTTCACATGTCACCGACCGGTGGCATCTTCGTCAACCTGTCAGCACCCGGGCTCACCGTGATTGCCGCAACAATTACTCAAGGTAAGAATCTTCTTTGCGTTATTTCTTAACAGGAGCCATATCTTTTTCCAGAGAGGCATAGGCACCTTAAGATTAGTAAGAAATGCCCGCCCACTGGGGCGCGCTTTGTGATGGTTCAACATACCTTGTCTCCGATCAAGGGGAGTACCTTATCGATACGGAAATAGACGAGGTATTTTGTTTCGGCTTCATATGAATTTTCGTCGGAATGGATCTTTCTCCGTCTCAATGTTGCAATCAGAGGGCTGTCCTTTTCCTCTTTTATCTTTGTAAGATACAGCCTTTTACCCACATATTTATCTCCTGATTCAATAAACAGATATGCGGCGCGGGGATTGGCCTTGAGATTATGGTGGGTCAGTCGATCTGCCATAATGAAAGCAATGGTCTCCTCATCCATAAAGTGGGGACGGGAGTAAATGGCCGCATTGACGATACCCTTATCATCTGCCGTCGCCATGACGCTTATTCCTATTTTCTCTTCAAAATATGTGCTCAGTTTCATAGATTTCACCTCGATTGCATTAGTTTTGTTAATTATAGCAAAGTAAGCCAAGGAATGGTAGGATAAATCATGACAGAGATAGTAATGAATAATGCCAGAGCGAGATTACTTAAAGAGGGCATAAAAAGTAAGGCACCTGTAGTATACTGGATGAGTCGCGACCAACGCGCACGTGATAACTGGGCACTCCTATTTTCCCAGGAAACGGCTATGAAACAGAATGCGCCTCTTGCAGTTATCTTCTGCCTGGTACCCCAATTCCTCAATGCAACAATCAGACACTATGATTTCATGCTTACAGGATTGGAGACAGTAGAGGAAGGCCTTTCAGAAAAAAATATCCCCTTTTTTCTTCTCACCGGTGCTGCGGAAAAGGAAATACCTCGATTCCTCCGAACATACAGGGTCGGTACACTGGTTGCTGATTTTGATCCCCTCAGAAGGAAAAGAACATGGAAGGACCATATTGCAAAAGAAATTGAATCCTCTTTTTATGAAGTGGACAGCCGTAACATTGTTCCATGCTGGATTGCCTCTCCCAAACAGGAATTCGGGGCATACACCTTTCGTCCCAAGATACACAGAACCTTGAAGGACTTTTTAGTAGAATATCCTCCTTTACACAAGCACCCGATTCCATGGGTGGGAGAAAAGAAACGTATCGACTGGCCGGGTGTGAAGAAAAAGCTTAAGGTGGATTCTTCCGTAGGTGTTCTGAACTGGATAAAACCAGGCGAAGAGGCGGCACACAAGAGGCTTTCAGATTTTATGGAAACGCCTTTAGACTACTATTCCACAGCGAGAAATGATCCGAATAATGATAGCCAATCGAACCTTTCACCCTATCTTCATTTTGGGCAGATCTCCAGCCAGAGGGTAGCCATAGAAGTAATGAAACGTTTGGGGAAAAAGGACTATTCAGAGGCTTTTTTGGAAGAACTGATAGTCCGTCGTGAACTCTCCGATAATTATTGCTTTTACAACACCCATTATGACATGTTTGAAGGGTTTCCTCCTTGGGCACAAAAGACGCTTAATGACCATAGAAATGATCATCGACCTTATGAATACTCACTCAGTGAGTTTGAAGATGCAAAGACCCACGATGAACTCTGGAATGCAGCCCAGATGGAAATGGTGAAACGAGGGAAAATGCACGGTTATATGAGAATGTATTGGGCCAAGAAAATTCTCGAATGGACGTCATCGCCGGAAGAAGCCCTCCATATTGCCATATACCTCAATGACAGATATGAGCTTGACGGAAGGGACACCAACGGCTATAGCGGCATTGCGTGGAGCATCGGCGGTGTTCATGACAGGCCGTGGAATGAACGGGCAGTTTTTGGAAAGATTCGCTATATGAGTTATAACGGTTGCAAATCAAAGTTTAACGTGCAGTCTTATGTGGAGCGTATAAAAAAACTATAAATGGTGGTAAATTTGTTATGAATAAAGAAAAGATTCCAAACACAACACGAAAGGGCGCAGTAGATATTGCGGAGCGCTTAAAGGTGCTCAACAGGATGGAGTATTTCGCGGTACTTGCAACAGATGATGACGGGAAACCCTATACATCCCTTATCAACTTTGCCCTCTCACCTGACTGCAAAGCGGTCATATTTGCCACACCAAGGGCGACAAGGAAATACAGGAATATGATCAAGACAAAATCTGTGGCGCTCCTCATTGATAACAGGTCAAAAAAGGCAAAAAATCTTATGGGTACGGAGGCAGTGACGGTGATGGGGAATGCCAGAACCTTGAAAAGAGGGAAGGTATGGGATGCTTTCGAGGACATCTATATCAAAAAACATCGTGATCTTGCTGAGTTCATACATTCACCATCCACCGCGCTCATAGTTGTGGACATAACGCGATGTGTGCATGTCAGCCAGTTCCAGACCATCTCTGTATGGGATTGCGGGGAACTGCAAGACTGTTAGATATTGCTTGGTCTTTCCCCTTTTGTCGTTAACGAATAGATATGGATTTTTTTTCTATATAAGAAAACCATAACGATGATACTCGCGAGTCATCCGAGTCGAAAACCCGAACAACTTGCAAAAGCTCAAAATCGTCCGCATCCTTTTCTATGCTCATCTGACGTAAAGCTTTGGCGAATACCTGTTTCATGGTGCCGGTGTGGGCGCATCTCCAGTTTTTAAATTCCAATGATGGACAATACGCAACTGAAATCATGCGAATTTTACCTTTATCCGGTATTTTTATTATCAGATCCTGTGGCGCTATGTGAATAACTGTTGCGATTTGATTCTGTTTTGTTCTTGCCATAGAAATGTTGTTTTGAAGCACATTGTCCACGCTGGCAAGCTCTAAGCCAGGTTGCAGAAAATCTTGAGCTGTAACTAAACATGGACTCAGAACGAGACCCATACATAG
>DNUI01000087.1:4702-13221 GCA_003508565.1 Syntrophaceae bacterium | reverse complement strand
CCACGTTCCAGTTGATGGAGAGCTATGCAGACTATTGGCGGAACATTAAGGGTTCTCAGGAAGTTCCCACTCTCGGAGACGCAATCGGGCAGGTACCTGTTCCCTTTGAAATCGATCAGGCGAATTTAATTGAATATTTTAAGATCGGATTCAAAAACTTCGGGTTGGTCTGGGAAAAATTTGTTGAAAGAAAGGACTGGAAGGTCATTAAAAATTTAGTTAGAAACAGCAGTATGGAAGAGTTCAATTTTCCTATTGAAACGTGGGTAAGAATTGTCTACCGGTATGTTGGTGTTTTCCATGACACCCCCAGGCAGCGCTTCAAGGTTCTGGATACCATGATTCCCCTGTATTACGCGCGGGTTGCTTCCATGGTCAACGAACTGAAGGAGAAAAACCAGGAGGAATCGGAGCAGCACTTCGAAAAGCAGGCCAGGGCCTTTGAAGACATGAAGGACTATCTCTTGAAAATCTGGAAATAAGGAGGATCTCATGGCTGATTTTTTTCAAAACGGCGTTATCAATACTTTACAGAAATTAAAGGAAAGGCCCCTCGGGGAAATGGATGCGGAACTGCAATCAATTTCCCGAAGAAGAGGCATGGTGCTTTTGCTCCCGGCGCTCTTTTCCGAATTTGAAACGCCTTCCATGCCCCGGATCATTGATGAACTTAAAGGAATCAAGTATCTCAGTAAAATCGTCCTTTCCCTGGACAGGGCGAACGGAAAACAGTTTCACGAAGCCAGGGAAAAGATGTCTGTTCTACCTGCGGAAGTCAAAATTGTCTGGCATGATGGGCCAAGGATGGAGAAACTCTATAAAGACCTGAGAAAAAATGCCTTCGATCTGGGGATGCAGGGAAAAGGAAGATCCGTCTGGATGACGCTGGGTTACATTCTCTCCCAGGGGGGTGTCTATGCCATTGCGCTGCATGACTGCGATATCGTGAACTACAACCGGGAAATCGTGTCCAGACTGTTCTACCCCGTGGTACATCCGGCCATGGACATTGAGTTCAGCAAGGGATACTATGCGCGGGTTACTGATAAGCTCTACGGCCGGGTGACGAGGCTTTTTTTTACGCCTCTGATCAGGACCCTGAAGCGTATCCTGGGGTACAACCACTTTCTGGAATTCCTCGACAGTTTCCGTTACGCCCTCTCCGGAGAATTTGCCCTGATCACACCGCTGGCAAGGGGCATCAGGATTTCACCCACCTGGGGGCTTGAGGTCTCGCTTTTAAGCGAGGTCTACCAGCATACCACCGTCAATCGCGTCTGCCAGGTAGAAATTACCGAGTTTTATGAACACAAGCACCAGCCCCTGAGTAAAGACAAACCCAATGAGGGTTTGCTCCGCATGGCAAGCGATATCGCCAAGGCCCTCTTACGGGTATTGAGTGAGGACGGTATCGTCATGAGCCAGTCATTTTTCAGAACCCTCAGTACGGCCTATATTCAGGAATCCCGTGTAGCGATCGAAAAGTATCACGCATTATCTCTTATGAACGGTCTGGCCTATGACCGGAATAGTGAAATCGAGGCGGTGGAAGCCTTCACCGGCTGTCTGGCTATCGCAATGAAAGAGTTTACGAAAAATCCCGTGGGCATTCCCATGCTGCCGGCCTGGGTAAGAGTAGAAGCGGCTATCCCTGACTTTGCTGACAGGATCGCCGAAGCAGTGGAACTGGATAATCGCTGATGTGAAGTATCAGTGTCCTGTCCCGCAGCAATTGGAAGCAATGAGGGGGACAGGACACTGTGTTGCCTCACTTACCGTAAGCTTGGAACAGTAAGCACAGGACATTTGGCATGTCGTACAATCTTTTCTGCGACACAGCCCATGACGTAATGGTGACCTCCGGATTCACCGTGTGATGCAATCACGATGAGATCCACGTTTTCCTTTTCAGCAAAGCGTACGATTTCATCTCCCGCGTTTCCGGATACTGCAAATACCTGTGCGTGCATATCCTTTGGGACATTTTTCTCGACCACTTTGAGCAGCTTTTCCTTGGTGCTCTTCTCGAGATTTTCCTGATACAAAGGAACATTAAAGGACGTGGATGATGGCGTGAATGCAGTGATGGCAGGAACTAATGGAGTTACATGCAGTAAACACAACTCAGCAGAGAACTGTTTGGCATATTCACATGCTACTTTCAGGGCCTCGTACGATAGTGTGCTGAAATCGGTAGGATAAAGAATTTTCTTTAAGGGTAACATCTTTCTCCTCCTTTCTCTGGTTGGGATTATCCCGGTTATTTAAAACTCTTCCGGGATTCTCTGTTTTTCCGGTTTATTTACTCCCCCTTATCTATACACAGGCCGTATAAGCCTTTACCTTATTGGATATTCACAATTATCCTGAATCTCAAAAAACAGTTCTTCATATGCTGCTTTTTCCATAAATATACGCATTATTTGTTTCTTTGTCAACAGATTTCTGTACAAATAGTTTGTGTACATATTATAATTTTATCTATTACTTTCAACACTGACTCTCTCCCTGCGCAGGTTTCTTCCGCTTGGGCAGGTTTACCTCTGTTGAGAGCATCAATTGAGCAGGTAACTCCTGGGCTCCCAGGATATGGACAAGTTCCTCAAGAGATGAGGATATTTCGTGAAGCCTCTTTATGGGTAAAACCTCCAGCCCGGCAACGAGCAAACCCTGGGCAACCTGGGGTGCGTTCGTTACAATATTTTTGCCGTCATCTGTCAGTTGAACTTTCACAACCCGCCTATCATCTTTCGAACGGATTCGCTTCACAAGCCCCCGTGATTCAAGCCGGTCAAGTATGCCGACTACAGTGGCAGGATGAAGATGCATTCGGCTGGCGAGGTCAGATACCCTCACGGGGGATGAATCCCCGATAACCTTGATCGCCCACAGTTGAGGCCCCGTAATGCCGGTTTCGCGTTCAGCCTTCTTCGACTGTTCATTTACCACTTTGAATACTCTTCGGATATTATCGATTATCCCTGACACTACGAGTGCTTTTTTGGCCATGTTCACTCCTTCCTGCTGCTACAATTGCTTTATGGAACAAAATGTATTTTTATATACAAATAATTTGTGCAAAAATCAATTGACAAATGTAATATGTAACAGGTAAAAATAAACAAAAGTCATGATCATACAATAGCCCTGTTCTTGTTCGCTGCACTTGTACTTGTAGTTACCTGATATGAAAAAACATCTCATCGAAGAATCCATTCTGTTTATCAGTATTCTCAAATGGGTGGCAATCGCCACAGGCATCGGGGCCATCGTCGGTTTATCGACGGCCATATTCTTGAAGCTTCTCGACTGGAGTTTGGCATACACCACCCGGTATCCCTATTATTTTTTATTTCTGCCACTCGGTTTATTAATCAGTGCTCTGGCAATCAAGTATTTAGAGCCTGACGCCAAGGGATACGGAATAGAAAAGGTTGTCGAGGCCGTTCACAAACGGGGGGGTAAAATATACGCGGCCATTGTCCCGGTGAAGCTTGTAGCAACCATCATCACCATCGCCACAGGGGGATCAGCGGGACAAGTCGGTCCCTGCGGCCAGATAGGGGCAACGCTCTCATCCGTTGTTGCCGATCTGTTTAAGCTCGATGAGAATGACAGGAAAAAGCTCGTCATATGCGGGCTCAGCGCGGGATTTGCATCAGTCCTAGGGGCGCCGTTTGCCGGAGCTATTTTCGGCGTCGAGGTCCTCTATGTGGGTAGTATTGTCTATGAAATCCTTCTTCCTTCCATCATTGCGGGGATCACAAGCTATCATATTGCGACGCTCCTCGGCATTCATTACCAGTATTACCCCGTCAATTTTGTTCCGGCCATTACGGAAGCCTTTATTTTTAAAATAGTGCTGGCAGGGATTTTTTTCGGCGTTTGTTCCATTATTCTCATTGCGGCATTACGATACGGCCAAAAGGTTGCGGAAAAAGTGAGCCCGTCATTGCCTGTCAGAGCGCTCGTTGGAGGCGCGGTTCTGATAGGCCTGACCTTCATATTCTCGAAGCAATATCTCGGTACCGGCCTGGAATCCATACAGTCTTCCCTGAGAGGAGAACACATTGTCCTGTATGCGTTTCTCTTAAAAGCCATCTTTACCAGCATTACCTTGAATTTCGGGGGAACCGGCGGCATTGTCATGCCCATATTGTGTGTCGGGGCAACTGCAGGAAGCCTCTTCGGGCACATATTCGGACTGGACAGGGCTACCTTCGCCGCCGTCGGTCTCGTGAGTCTTCTCGCGGGAGCGGCAAATACGCCCATTGCGGCGAGTATCCTGGCCATAGAATTTTTTGGGAGCGCCATCGCTCCTTACACTGCAATTGCCTGTGTTGTCAGTTTCCTTATGACTGGTCACAGGAGTCTTTTCCCGTCACAGATACTGGCGTTGAAGAAATCCTCTTCCGTTGAGGTGGAAGTGGGGAAGGAACTGGAGAGCGTGAACACGACGTTTAAGCTTCGCGAAAAAAGCCTCATAGGATTAGGTTTTAAGATTTTTGAAAAGATCAAAAAACTCCTGGGAAAAAGGGGCGATGACGACGAGAACAACGTGTGAATAAGAAAAACCTTGTTGTTGACACGTAAAATGCTTTTCAATATAGTGGCGAGCAATGCGAAATTTCATTTTTTCAGACAACGTACGCTGATCAGAACGCAAGGATTGATTGTGATGAGCGGACTGGTCTATGAAATCTGAGCAGGAAACCTGGTTGCACACAAAGAGGCAGGCATGAAAATTGTCATCATAGGCGCCGGCGAGGTTGGTTTTCACATAGCCAAGAAACTGTCCGAGGAAAAGCATGAGGTAGTCATCATTGACAAGGATCCGAGGAAAATCAGGCGCATCAATGAAAATCTTGATGTACAATCCATCCTCGGATCGGGGACAAGCCCAAAAATCCTCAGGGAATTGCGTCTCGAGGAAGCCGATATGCTTGTCGCTGCCACGGACAGTGACGAGGTGAATCTAATCTCCTGCCTTCTTGCAAGAAATCTCAACCGTTACATGATAAAGGTTGCACGGGTCAAAAACCAGGAGTACCTGAAGGAAAAAGAGCTGTTTAAAAAGGAACTGCTGGGCGTGGACATGATTATTAACACCCGCTCCATGATGGTAGAGACCGTGCTTAACCTGATGAACGTTCCCGGTGCCTCCGAGGTGATCGAATTCGCGGGGGGACAGGTGAAACTCATCGGCTTCAGCATTACCGGGGGATCCCCCCTTGCCGGTCGGCAATTGATTTCCATGAAGGCGATAGAAGGTGATTTTCTGATAGCAGCCATATTAAGGGGGCACAGGATTATAATTCCCCGTGGAAGAGATATCATACAAGCGAATGACCTGGTATATATCGTTGCCCGGTCCTCCGATCTCGAACGAGTCCTGGAACAGTTCCACATTAACACGAAAGAAACAAAAAACATCCTGATTGTTGGCGGAGGGGAAATGGGTGCCGCCATCGCAAGTACCCTCGACGGCAGAAAATTGAATGTAAAAATCATGGATATGGACGGTGAACGATGTAAAGAGCTTGCGGTTATGCTCAAGAAGGTCGTCGTCATACGGGGTGATGGAACGGACAGAGACCTTCTCCGGGAGGAACGCGCAGAGGATGCTGATATGATGATTGCCGTTACCGGCGACGAAGAGAGCAACGTTCTCATCTCTCTTCTTGCCAAAGATCTCGGTACAAAAAGAACCATCACGCGGGTAAGCAAATTAAGCTATATGCCCGTTGTGTGTTCCATTGGTCTCGATACGGTGATCAATCCGAGAATGTTCGCTGTCCGAGCGATTCTTCAGTACATCCGGCGGGGTAAAATTATCTCAGTTGTTCCTCTGCGGGAGGAGCACGCAGAGGCAATCGAGGCAGAAGCGCTGGAAACATCCGATATTGTAAATGTACCTCTGTCGCAGGTGAAATTTCCCGAAGGCGCGATAGTGGGGGCCGTCATTCGGGGCGAGGAGATTATTATTCCCAAGGGAGAGACCATCATCAAAGCCAATGACCGGTTAATTATTTTTGCCATGCAGCAGGTTGTACCCCAGTTGGAAGACCTGCTGACGGTCAAGCTGGAGTATTTCGCGTGAATATTCGACTCATCACACGGATGATGGGAATCCTCATCATTTTTCTGGGACTTTCCATGAGCGGACCTCTCATCGTGTCACTTGTCCATGTTGACGGCAGTGAAAAGTCTCTGCTCTATTCCATGGCGCTCACGTGCGTTCTGGGGCTGATCATCTTCACGTTAGCCGGCAAACCATCGGAACGTTACTTAAGTCACCGTGACGGAGTTATCATTGTCTCGCTTGGGTGGATCGTTGCCTGCGCCATCGCAACCGTGCCCTACGTGCTGTCGGGGTCGATCACAAACCTGACGGATGCCTACTTTGAAAGCATGTCCGGTTTCACCACCACAGGAGCCAGCATTCTCACGGACATTGAAAAACTTCCCATGGGAATCCTGCTGTGGAGAAGCGAGACCCAGTGGCTGGGGGGCATGGGGATCATTGTTCTGACAATTGCTATTCTCCCCTTCCTGGGGATCGGGGGGATGCAGCTTTACAAAGCGGAAACGCCAAGTCCCGTGGTCGACAAACTCACGCCGCGGATCGCCGATACAGCCGCGTCTCTATGGAAGATTTATATTATCTTCACCGTTGTTCAGATCGGGTTGTTGTTCGGCGGCGGGATGCCCCTTTTCGATGCCGTCTGCCACACATTCACGACAATGCCCACGGGTGGATTTTCAACCAAGAACGCAAGCATCGCCCATTACGGCAGTCTTTATTTTGATTTCATCATCGTTGTCTTCATGATGATCGCCGGGACGAGTTTTTCCCTTCATTACAAACTCTTCAGGGGTCAGTTTACTACAGTAAAAAAGGATCCCGAACTTCGGGTCTTTTGGGCAGTTGTCATTGCTTTCTCCCTCCTGGTGACATACAACATTTACGGTAACGTGTATGACAGCATAACGGACGCACTTCGTTATGCCACATTTCAGGTTGTTTCCATCATCACGACCACAGGATTCATCACGGCTGATTATGAAAAATGGCCCGCCTTTTCCCAGTTGATCCTGCTGATGTGTATGTTTTTAGGCAGCATGGCGGGTTCAACAGGCGGGGCAATAAAGTTCATGCGCTTCATTCTGCTGCTGAAGCACAGTTATCTCGAAATATTCCGCATCATCCATCCCCATGCTACAACGGTTGTCAAACTGGGGGACACGCCCGTATCGCAAAGCGTTCTCAGGAGTATATGGGGATTTTTTGCCCTGTATATGGGTTTGTTCGCCATTGCCACTCTGTTCATGTCGCTCCTCGGACTGGACATGATTTCATCCATTTCTTCCGTTGCAACCTGTCTTGGCAACGTGGGTCCCGGCCTTGGCTCTGTTGGCCCCACGAATAATTATTCCGGGGTCCCCTTCCTGGGCAAATGGATATTGATTTTCTGTATGCTCCTGGGTCGCCTGGAAATATTCACAATCATTGTGCTCCTCATGCCCGGATTCTGGAAGAGATAGCTGTCCAACGGATTAAACTTGATAAGAGATTCCTTTTGATATATCAACTTACCTCTGAGGTCTTGTATTGCTGCAACAAGAGTCGAAGTCAGGTTCCCCACAGTTTTTCTTGTTATGTTCCTTTTATACTCCGGCATTTCATATATCGGGGTTTTTCTTCCGTGATCTTCCAACATCCTGAGGAATGGATCTTTGTCTTCGCCTCACTCCGTCTCTGGTGTCCATTATCGATAAAAAGAATCCCATCAGGCTTTACTATCCGGTTAAGCTCCTTTAAAAAGGTATCGGGATTTGCAACCATATGAAACATGTCAAGGGCATAGATGAGATCGATACTGTTATCCGCTAACGGACATTTCTCATTCGAAACTACAAGAGCAGTAACGTTGCGTAAATTTTCTTTTTCGATGCGTTTCTTTACCGCTTTAATTGCGAGTTCATGAATATCGACAGCATAGACCATACCCCCTACGCCCACCAGTTCGGATGCTTTCCTGATGTATGATCCCGGTCCACAGCCGTAATCAACAATGTTATGCCCCCGATGGATACCGAATTCATCCAGGATATCGTCCCTGTGAACAAATATGTCTCTGACCTTATACGTCAAGGCCATAATCCGGAAAGCTGTATCCGGCATCCTGTCCATACCCTTGCCAAATATATTCACGCGCATACATCACTCCTTGTGCATGACCTGCAAATCTTTTTTCATCAAATCTTAATAGTTGCTTAATCACATTGTAACATTCCTCAGATAGTATGCACACAAATATTTAAAAGAAAGGAGGTACTGCGCGGGCTGAGATGTAAATACTTTCTGTATGTTATTAAGAGTAGTTAAGAGATTTTTGCAACACTTGAGTGGTCTTTTTAAGGGTATGCCCGGAAAGATCAATTTTACAACACTATAATCAGGAGGAAAAAAATGAGAAAGTTTTGGATAATTTTACTCACCATGGGGCTGATCATGG
>DNUI01000087.1:0-4485 GCA_003508565.1 Syntrophaceae bacterium | reverse complement strand
AGGAGAGCATCGAGTTTGAACGGGCTTATGTGACCTTTAAAACCGCCATCGGTCAGTTCGATGTTGGGTACCAGGAAATCCAAGTATTCGGTACCGTCTTCGGCAATTGGAACGGAACAGGAGCAAAAATCAAATACACAGGTGTATTTGGCCCGGTCTCGTTCCTTGCCTTTCTCGAAAAGAATGATGAAAGAGCGCTGCGCAATGCAACAGAAGCCGATGCGGACAGGGATACCTACGGTGTTGCCGGTATCTACAAGTGGAATCAGGGAAGCGCCGGTCTCGAGACCAAGTATGCCCGTGACGCCACCAATTCCGCCGCTGGTTATACAGAGACCGTGTGGCTCTTTACACCGTATGTCCAGGCCAAATTCGGTCCTGTCTATGTCGAGGCAGAGGGTGCCTATACGTATGGCAAGAGGGATTACGATACCATCTCGGATATCGACATCCGGGGATGGTCCGCTTACCTTAAAGCCCAGGTCGACCTGGAGCCTGCCTATGTCGGCGTCAGGGGTGCTTACGTAACCGGTGACGATCCCAGCACCACTGATGAGATTGAAACGTCGGGATTGAGCGGCGGAATCGGATTTGAACCGACCCTGATCCTCTGGAACTACACGCAGGAGACATGGCTCAAGAGCGTTGGAAGCGGTGGAAATTTCACTCCTGGTGCCGGATCATACTACAGCAGGCAGATGACCAACGCCTGGTTTGGCCAGATTTTCGCCGGCATAAAGCCTATTCCAAAGCTCGACCTCATGGCCTCGTACACCTACGCCAAGATGGATGAGAAGCCGACGGGTTGGATCAGCGACAAGCTCGGGAGTGAATTTGATATTACTGCCACGTACAAGATCTATGACAACCTGTCCTACATGGTCGGCTTCGGCTATCTCTGGACGGGTGATGCCTTCAAAGGAACGAATACGGCTGCGACGGTCGACAACACGTATCTCGTCATGCACAAGTTGACGTTAACCTTCTAATATATGCCCAGATCCAGCGCTAATGCACTGGTAAAAATTTATCAAGTTATTTGAAATTCATATGGACAAAGGGTTTTCGACCTATTAGAGTAACATCATCTTGATCACCCGGGAGGTGAAGATGAAGGTTGCCGGTAGGAAGAAGATTATCCTTGTAGAAGGAGACGACACCCTGGTCAGTTTCGGAGGAGGTATTATCCTGGATGAGTTTATTCACAGATTGGGGCTTCCCGATCTCATTGATCGTATGGTCAAGGTTAAGGAAAGGGAGCGGGGATACCGGGAATCGGAAGCGATCCTCAGTCTGGCGGCCAGCATGATCACCGGGGGTGAATGTCTTGACGATCTGTTTGTCCTGAGAGAGGAAGAGGGATTCGGCGCTATATGGAGTCACGGTAAGATACCTCATCCCACGACCATGGGAGACTTTCTCCGGCGGTTCAATCTTGGTCATATCAGGCAACTGGAGAGTGTCATTACCCAATCGTTCCGGAAAGTGTATCGGGCTTCCGGTCACATGGACGTCATCACCCTGGATATCGATTCTACCCTGGATGAGGTTCACGGCAGCAAGAAGGAAGGTGCCCGGATGGCCTATACGGGAATTCGGGCATTGAATCCTCTGATGGGTTTCATCCGGGAGAATGGGGATTGGCTCCATAGCCGTCTCCGTTCCGGCAACGTGTACACCTCTGACGGGGCAGAGAGTTTCATCAGGGAGTGCTACCACAAAGTGAAGGACTTGGCCGATACCGTCAATGTCTCCATGGATTCCGGTTTCTACGATAAGGAAATCGTTGCCGAGTGCGAACGGCTCAGTATCGGATTTACCATCACCGCCGATCAGACTGCTCCCGTGATGAGGAAAGTCCATTCCCTGGAAGAGAACGCCTGGGTAAAGATCGATGACCATGTGTGGGTGACGGAAATGACCTATCAGCCGGTGAAGTGGCCTCACGCGTATCGTTTTCTGGTCAGAAGGGAAGAACTTCCGGAGAAGCAACAATTGTCTCTCCTTGACCTGGTCAATTACCGGTATCACGTGATCGTCACCAACCGCACCGAAGAAGCCCCATATCTTGTTCCCTTCCACCTTCAGCGGGCCACCATGGAGAACTTCATCCGGGAGACCAAGTATGGTCTTTCCCTGGATACGTTTCCCTGCAGGGAGTTTCATGCCAACGGCGCGTATCTCACGATCGGGATGATCGCCTATAACCTGGTCAACTGGATCAAGCGGCTCGCCTTCCCGGGAATCCACAAGAAGAAACTCTTCAAGGCGGTCAGATACCGGTTCTTCAATGTGGCAGCGCGAGTCGTCCGTCACAGCCGGTATATGATCCTCAAATTTGCCAGAGGTATACACCGCTTCGCCGACATCGGCTTTACATATGAACGGATATGGAACCTCCAGTTCGGGTAACGACCGTCTGCGGTATTCTCTGTTCATACCTGTATGAGGGAATACTTTGTCCATTTTTTGTTTTTTTTATCCTGCCCGCATGTCCTTCTGTCGTGAAGGCCGTGTCGGATGGGTTTTAAAATCGTACATCAACTGTTTTCCGGCGATCATCGGCTTAAATGACACACAATAACCTCTCTATTCAGTGCCGCCAAAGCTTATCGCTGGATTTGAGATATGAGCAACTCACTGTGACAGGAAATCTTCGAGGGGAAAAACCTTTCATGGATTTTCTGTCTCGGTATTCACAGTATATTCATACGGGATATTGAGTACTGAGAATGGAATTATCCAGTATTTTATTGTAATGGTAACAGCATACAACAATCTTGTTATTATTCTTTACGTGAAAAGGAGCAGGTACTATGCAAAAGGAAAAAGTTCTCTTTGTGTGCGTCCACAATAGCGCCCGCAGCCAGATGGCGGAAGCATGGCTGAATCATCTTTACGGTGACCGTTTTGAGGCGCAGAGCGCAGGTTTGGAAGCAGGAACATTAAATCCGTTGGCAGTTGCGGCAATGAAAGAAGAAGGCATTGATATTTCTCATAAAAATACGCAGACAGTCTTCTCCCTGCTGAAAAAAGGGGAATTATTCTCTTACGTGATTACCGTGTGCGACGAGGCAAGCGCGGAACGGTGTCCCGTCTTTCCCGGAGCGGCAAAACGGTTGCACTGGAGCTTTCCAGACCCGGCGCAACTGGCGGGAACGGAGGGGGAAAAACTTGTAAAAGTGCGGGAGATCAGAGATGCTATCAAGACAGCCATCGAATCCTGGTATACGGAAATCTCCGGGAAGGGATGAAGAAGCAGCATGAAGATTCCGGATACATAGGCAATATTCGGCAAGTCCCTCCAGGGAATCGTCATAATACTGATGTTGTTCATTATCGTGGTGCTTATTGTAGGCCTTCTTCAGACCATCTATGAAACAAAGGAATTCCTTTTCAAGCGGCCCATCGGGCAGTCCTTCAGCGTCATCGTTGTCGACATCCTGACGTTTTTGGTGATCATCGAATTGTTCCGCAGTTTTGTCGCCTATTTCGAGGTGCACCGTTTCCGCCTGAGCACAATGATCGATCCGGCTATCGTCTTTGTGATCAGGGAACTGATTGTGAAACTCTACGGCGAACAAAATCTCGGCTGGCAAAACATTACCGCCTTCGGGTTTCTCTTGTTGTGCCTGGGGATCATACGGAGTCTCGCGGTGAGATACAGCCCCGGCGATGATACCATACCATCCAAAACGCTCCCCACTGCTTTATGAAATTCAATGCGTCAAGCCTTTACGGTCTTTGATGAAACCACGCACGACCTTCTCAAGAGCTCTGACCACTGCCGAAACGCGACACAATCTTCCTGGAAAAGACAAGGGCGAGGAGGATTGAAGGAATGGCGATGATGTAAAGGGTCAGATACAGGGCATGATAGAGCTGATCAAGGGACTTCCTGACTCCTACGAGCGGGCGCGAGAGCCGGATATAACCTTTGATCTCATCGTTCTCCTTCAGAGGAAGAGCGATATACAGCATGCTTTCCTTCAGGGTCGTGCTGAAGCGCGAGGTCTTGCCGCGCCCTTCTGCCTTTGCCTGCTGGATCTCGGGGCGGTCCAGGTGATTAATCATTTGTTTTGCTTCGGCCTGGGAATCAGAAATAATCCATCCGGCTTTATCGATGAGCGTGACACGTAAATTCAACTGGCGGGCGATTTCCGGCACCATATTTTTTTGGGTTTCCCCGGGCATGAGTGAGATGATTCTTGCAAAACCAAACATATCCTCTTCGATGCTTTTGGTCATTATATCATGGATTTTCGGTGTAAGAAAAAAATCCAGGACGGCAATTGCGAGCAGAACCAGAATCAAATAGGAACCGAATACTTTTAAAAAGCTTCTCACTTTCATAGTATGATCCTCTTCGTAAAGATTATTATTGATGTTATTCAGTGACCTTGAAGAAACTTTTCCGCAATACAGTGGAATCTGACGAACGTTTTCTTTCAATATAATTCACTGGTAAACGGTTAAAAGAAAATA
>DNUI01000140.1:6593-15201 GCA_003508565.1 Syntrophaceae bacterium | reverse complement strand
GCGTGGGGCTGAAGACTTCAACGACCACTGCATCTTCGAGGACCTCGACCTTGTGGATGTTCGCTCAGACTCAATAATTGTGTACTTGTCCAACACTACCTTCTCTTCATCGTATTTGAAGGTATTTAGAAAGCCATAATACCTGTTCGGTGACCAAAATCCGTTGAGCTGGTTTATCGCATATGTTGCTTCCTCTTCCCTTTGTTCAAATGCCGACACTGAATACACATCAAGAAGGACCGAACCGCTTGTTTTCAAAATCTTATGGAATTTGCGCAGAATTACTTTTCTTTGTTTTGGGCTGAGGGCGCAGAAATCGCACATAATCATCAGTACAAGGTCGAACCGGTCTTCTGTTTCAAACTCCAGATAATTCTGATTCACATAGCTGATGTTCAGTTGCTCGCGGGTCGCAACTTCTTTTGCGTACTCGATGGACCTTTTCGAGAAATCGATGCCCGTCACGCTTGCTCCGTGTTTCGCCAAACGTGTTGCGTACAATCCAGGACCACAGCCAAAATCTGCTACCTTGGAGGCCCGGCCGATGTTGAAGTCAGATGCGATCCATTCCGCTGATCGATTGATGAATTCCGCCTTTCGCGAAGAAACATCGATGGCCTTGTTGAGGTGGAACGAGAGCATCTGCTTTGACGTATGCCCATCGGTCCATAGATCGCTTGCGTTATAAAATTGGAACGGTTCTGGCCGTTTGTTAATCTTCTCAAGCTCTTCAAACATTCTCTATCCTCATCTTATTACACAGAACGAAAAAATCATCCGGAGCATAGCGATCGGCTGGATTGCCATGTGATCCATTTTTCTATCTGTGACTTATGTGAAGTGCATTCGCAACCTGCTCCAATTTCTTATCATGCGTCCAGATTGATATTCCCGTCAGCAAGGCAGATGCAATGAGATGGATATCCACGTAGCCGAGCCCCTTCCCCATTAACTGGTTTCTTTCTATAAATTCCAACACTTCTTCATGGTTTGCGCTGATGCCCATGGGAAGGGATTGAAGAAGTGAAAGTATTTGATTCCTGTTCTTTAGATTTCCGCATGCAAGCTCACCAACTACAAATGGATGGCACATCACCTCACCGTTGTTGAGCAGATTCTCAAGCTCGGTGTTTCCTTCTCGAAAATAGGAGACCCACACGGATGTATCGACAATGACCATTTTTAAACAGTGACCCTCCTTCGCGGTATCGCCTTCAAACCTTTCTCAGTTCCACCTAATTTTGCAAGTCTCTTACTACTTTCTCTGGCGATCAATGCCTCCAAACCAAGTTTGACCAGCATGGTTTTTTCCTTGATTCCCGTCAATTTGGACGCTTTATCAACCAGGTGGTCATCGATGTTTAAGGTTGTTCTCATTTTTTCACCCCCTGAGAAATTTCATATGCCTAAGTATGCATAATCTATACATACATGTCAATCTTTTTGCGGATAACACCTGAAATCAGCCGCGCCGCGAAGCGGCGTCGGCTTGAATGAGTTGTTCGGCATGATTGGATTTTCCCCACTTTCTGAGTCGCCCGGTAATCCCCTCATCACCGCGTCATCAGCGCGAACACGCCCCAGCCCAGGTATTCACGCGTGTAAGCGGCGTAGCGCTCGGGTTCCGAGGTCAGTTGGGCTCGAACCTCTTTGGCTAACTCGTCGTCGGGATTGTCTTCAAGCCATCGGCGCATGGTGAGCCACTTGGCCGCCTCGTATCTGTCCCAGCTGTCTTGGTCTGCCAAAACCATTTCCACGACGTAGTAGCCGAGGTGGCCGAAAGACGCGAGAAGTTCCGGAAGCAGGAGAAAGTCGGAGATTGAGCCGGCAAGACACCCCCTGGCAACATCTTCCGTCGGCGGTAACTGCCGCCAGTAGGGCTCGCCGATGAGGATGATCCCTCCGGGGCGGAGGCTCTGCGCCAGAAGCTCGATGGTGCCGACGACTCCCCCGGCGATCCACGTGGCACCGAGACAGGCTGCCACACCGGCCTTCTCGTCAGAGACGAAGCCGGCAGCATCGCCATGGATGAACTTGACTTGATCGGCGACACCGAGTTTCTCAGCGCGGAGTTTCGCTTGCTCGGTGAACAACTGGCTCATGTCGATGCCGGTGCCGATGACTCCGTAATCGCGTGCCCAGGTGCACAGCATCTCGCCCGAACCGCTGCCGAGGTCGAGCACTCGGGTCCCCGTTTCCAGACGCAGCGCCGCGCCGAGAGTGGCAAGCTTTTCGGGTGTGAACGGGTTATGGATGCGGTGAGCACTTTCGGTGATGTTGAAGATCCGTGGAATATCCAATGCAGAAAATCTCCTTATGGGTGTGAATAGATTCGGTCACTGTCCAACAGTGGAGCTGAGACGAGGGAAACGCGCCAGCGTTTTCCCGTCGAATCTCCAGCGACTTGTTAGGCATTATTCTATTGGCTCAGGATGCCTCCTCGGGTTGTATAGCTCGTACTGACCATCTGGCCGGAGAAACAGAAATTAATCAGTGGTCCCCCATTCAAATCGCGCTGGAATAAGATTCGTAACAGTGCTCATTAAATAACGCCATATTGTGGTGTCCTTCCATTCACCCTGTTGTCTTACCTCTGTAAATATGTGTGAATATGAAAGTGGCTCTTCCGGTTGTCTGAAACATGCTTTTATTGCTTGAGCACATGTTTGCCCCTGCTTTCCTTTTGCCATATTTACCTCCTTGCCTGACAATTAATATACGTACTACCTAAAATCATAACCAGATACAACATTACCCGATTAATTGAGAGGATTCATACACTAAAATTCAATAATATTCAATTATTATTCTTGATTGTGTACCGAAAATGTGCTTATTATCATAAAATACGTAGTACATATAGTATAGGCATTATGAAAATAAAAGCGTTAATAATGGCCTTGCAGCAGGGTGTCGAGCGTAAAAAGGAGGAGAGCTGTGGAAAAAATTTTGCCCGATTTCCAAAAATATCTTATTGACCACAACCTGGCGCCGATGGGGCATGTTTCATTTTACGCCCTGTGGGCAAGCAAATTTCTGTGTTTTTCCAACAACAATAAGGATAAAAACATTGAACTCAGAATCAGGCTTTTTCTTGAATATTTGGCGAAAGAAAAAAAGCTGTCCCGCTGGCAGGTGGAACAGGCGGATGACGCAATAAGGCTCTATATCAATCATTTTCTGTCCGGCGATACATCGACACTTTCACCAAATGCGGAAGCAGTTCCGGGGGTTAAATTGCCCGATTATCAGGAAGTTGAGCAGAAACTTCGGGAGATTATCAGAATCAAGCATTACGCGTACAGTACCGAACGAAGCTATCGTGAGTGGTTCCAGCGATTTTATACCTATGTGACTACGACAAAAGGCAAGGATTGGCAAAAAAACGGTGTCGACGAAACGGATGTACGGGATTTTCTGAGTCACCTTGCGGTCAGGCAGAAGGTGTCATCGTCTACACAGAATCAGGCATTCAATGCCCTGTTGTTTCTTTTTCGGGAGGTTCTCACAATCGATCTTCGGGACCTCAGCAAAACTGTGCGGGCAAAACGGGGGCCAAAGCTGCCTGTCGTGCTGTCACAGGATGAAGTTCGCAGTCTCATTGATCAGTTAAAGGGGAGGGAGTTGCTCATCGTTCAATTTCTGTACGGCACGGGAATGAGGCTCATGGAGGTTGCCCGGCTGCGGGTTCAGGACATTGATTTCAGGTTAAATGCTGTCGTAGTCAGGGCAGGCAAGGGTGATAAGGATAGAGTAACCATGGTGCCGGAAGCGGCAAAGGAACCCATGAAGCAGCATTTATCCCTTATAAAAAAGATCCATAAAGAGGATATCAAAAAGGGATATGGTGAGGTGTATATGCCGGATGCCCTTGACCGCAAATATCCCAACGCGGCAAAGGAGTGGGGATGGCAGTATGTCTTTCCGGGCGCCGCGCTTTCCGTTGATCCGCGATCCGGCAAGGTGCGCCGCCACCATATCAGCCCCAGTGCGATTCAGAAGATGGTGGCGGAAGCGGTGAGGAAGGCCGGGATCGTGAAGCGTGCAAGTGTCCATACGCTGCGCCACAGTTTTGCGACGCATCTCTTGATGAATGGTGTGAACATCCGCGAGGTTCAGGAACTTCTTGGCCATAAGAACCTCGAGACGACCATGATCTATACCCATGTCTTAAGAAATATGTCGAAAGCGCCGCGAAGTCCGCTGGATACGCTTTATGAATCACACGCTCGTACCACGTAAAACCCTGTCATTGATGTGGAGCAGTAAAATGACTATTTGAGGTAACGTCAAATTATTTATGAAATTAGCATACATGGAATAAAGGAAATGGCCGGGAAGAAGACGGACATAAATATTACTATTTGACAGAGAAGCTTCCTTTCCCTATAATCGCCGCGCTGAACCGGGTAGTGTTGAATAGAGTGAGTGTGATGTTCGTTTTGTTCGGTAAAGAACAGTGTGAAAATTCACCCTCGCCCCTCTTTTCGAAAGAGGGAGTTATGAACCCATACTATTAGAAATATTAGATTCCCCCGTATCACCTACGGGGCAGGCTTATCAAGTCCAGAATGACGATAAAATTCTATTTTCTGGATAATAATTCATAATAATGTATCATGCCTTTTAGGTTAAGCCGGGGGCATGAGGGTTTACTATGAGATTAAATAATTTGGATACCGGTAGAATTGCCATCATCGGGCCTGGTAGATTGGGGACCGCTCTTGCCTATAAATTCGGCAGGGATAACAAGAGGGTTACGATCTATTATCATGATTCCGAAGTATGCCGGACTATTAACAGGGAACACCTGAATCCCAAGCACCTTACGGCAGAGCTCGCAAAGAGGCTTGGCGGCATGGATCAAGTGCCCAGGTTGGCACCCACGGTATACGCGACGAATAATTTAGAACGGGTTGTTGATGATAACGATTTTATCTTTCTTACCATCACGATGAACAGGCTTCCGGATTTCCTGAACTATCTCAAACCGCTGCTGGAAAGAAAAGCGGGGGATACGTGTCTCGTGTCCCCGATTAAAGGTTTGATCTCCGATGAAATTACTAAAGAGCTGATCACGCCGTCACAACTGATCAATAATAATCTTGCGAATATCAGAAGCAATTATGAAGTCGTATGTATCGGCGGGCCTTTCTTTGACATGGATATCATGCTGGGGCATCCCGTGTGCGTTACCGTCGCCGGGAAAAAGCGCATCGCAAAAATTATCAGGGAGGAGATTATCCGGTTCAACCGCAGGGAATTCACCTCGTTCTATAATATCGATATTGTCGGCGTCGAGGCATGCGGCGCCCTCAAAAACATTGTGGCAAATATCATGGGCACAGTGGATTCAATGGACCTGGGTGATTCTATTCCCGGTACTATCTTTGCAAGATCCGGCGTGGAGATACGGTCATTGTCAAAGTTGCTGGGCGGCGGTTTTCAGGCTTTTCACAGTCAGGCCGGCGTGGGGGATATGTATATTACCCTGTCTTCCGTGGCGAGCAAAAATTACCGGTACGGAAAGTTTTATTATGAATTATACGGCGGGAATCCCATAGAAACGGATATCAAGGTGCTGGAGAGGATAGACGGTACGCCGGAAGGGCCCAACACCATCCGGAATGTGAACAAATATCTGGAAAAGAAGAATATGTACAGTCCGTTGTTTCACTGTGCCTATAAGATATTTAACGAAGTGGGCCACAAGAAAGACATTCAGGAATACATCATTCAGGCCTGCCAGTTCGACAAAAGAACGAGAGAATATATCGGTCCTATATCGAGGATGCTCTACAAGCTTTTCCCGAATTTCTGGTATCGAAGACACAAGGGGTTGCTGTCGGATCTGGAAATATAATCGGAAGAGTTTCGCACTATTTGATAGTTGGAAAATAATTTATCTGGGCTGGCAAAGCTCACATTAAAGCAAAGGAGAACATTTATGGAACAGTTTAAGGTAGTAATGAATGATAACGAGATACCGACGCAATGGTACAACATCCAGGCTGATATGCCGACTCCCATGAAACCTCCCCTTCACCCGGGTACGGGGAAACCTTTGGGACCGGATGATCTGGCCCCCGTTTTTCCGATGAACCTCATCGAGCAGGAAGTGAGCCAGGAACGCTGGATTGACATTCCCTTCGAGGTTCTTGAGAAATATCTCCTGTGGCGTCCCACACCGCTGTACCGTGCGCGAAATTTTGAAAAACTCCTTGGTGCTCCCGTCAAGATATACTTTAAACATGAAGGGATAAGTCCTGCCGGTTCCCACAAACCGAATACCGCCGTTCCCCAAGCCTATTATAACAAGGTCTTCGGCATCAAACGGATTGCCACTGAAACGGGGGCAGGGCAGTGGGGAAGCGCACTGGCCATGGCGTGCAAGATGTTTGACCTTGAATGCCGGGTGTATATGGTGAGGGTAAGCTACGAACAGAAACCATACCGGCGTCTCATGATGAATACCTGGGGTGCCGAATGCATTCCCAGCCCGAGTACGTTGACGAATGCGGGAAGAAATGTGCTCGCCGCCCATCCCGACTCGCCGGGCAGTCTGGGCATTGCTATCAGCGAAGCCGTAGAGGATGCCGTGACCCATGAAAACTCACGATATTCATTGGGGAGTGTATTAAATCATGTGCTTATGCACCAGACCATCATTGGTTTGGAGGCGCAGAAGCAGATGAAAACGTTAGGCATCTATCCCGATGTCGTCATAGGCTGTGCCGGTGGCGGCAGTAATTTTGCCGGCATCGCCCTTCCTTTTGCGAGGGATAAGATTCATGGCAAGAAGGTGACCATTATCGGCGCGGAGCCAGCATCGTGCCCGACCATGACCAAGGGTCCCTTTGCCTATGATTTCGGCGATCTCGCGAAAATGACGCCCCTGCTTCCCATGTACACCCTCGGACATGATTTCGTGCCCGCGCCTATACACGCGGGTGGATTGCGATACCACGGCATGGCTCCTGTCATCAGCCACCTGGTCAGGGAAAAGGTAATGGAAGCGAGGGCGTATGACCAGTTGGAAACCTTCGATGCCGGTGTGAAGTGGGCCCGGACCGAGGGTTTCATCCCGGCGCCGGAAACAAACCACGCCATCGCCGCAGTAGTCGATGAGGCCAGGCGCGCGAAAGAAGAAGGCAAGGAAAAGGTAATACTCTTTGACTGGAGCGGCCATGGACTTGTTGATCTCGCTTCCTATGATGCCTATTTATCAGGGAAGCTTGAGGCGTATGAGCTTCCCGATGAAGAGATTCAGAGGGCCCTGAAGGCTATAGAGGGATTGCCGAAACCATAGGTGAAATAGTTTTCTATCAGTCCATAAGCCGTCAAAGGTGGAACAAGAATCCCCTTGACGGCTTATTCATTTTTAGAGATGGTATTTGCGGTGTAAACCTCCCTTTTGTAAAGGGAGATTGAGGGGAATTTTGCAAAGAGAGTAAAAGCCCTCTTTGCAAAAGGGAAACTACCTTAGGATAAGATACGCATATGCGAAAGTATGACCATTTAGAAATGAGATGCCCACGCCTCGGGGGAGAGGTCACATTCTCTTACTGCCGGAAGGAGGGGGGAGGCCTGCCCTGTCAACGTATTATCACCTGTTGGTCTCCATTTTTTCCCATAGAGCAGTATTTGAGAGAGACTATGACGGCAGACGCATGGGATGCTTTTGTCCGTCAAATTCCGAAGGACAAGGTTACAACAATTATCGAACTCATTGAGGAGGCAAAAAAGCGGGCAAAGCAGAAAAACGAATAAAACCCATGGGCCGTGGGTAAGCTCGCAGATATGAAAACCGCCAGTTTATCATTAATAAAAAAAACAGCTTCCGCATATTTCCCCCTTTAGAAAAGGGGGCTGGGGGGATTTTTTATTATCTTTGCAAAATCCCTCTCAATCTCCCTTTGCAAAAGGGAGACTGAATAGGTGTTTCGTGGTTTTCGCCGGGGCAAGCTTATCAAGTCCGGAATGCAGGTAAAAAATCTATTTTGTAGTATATACTATGGATCTCTTCGATCAGAACAATAACGAAACCGATCTCAGTCCCCTGGCAGACAGGATGAGGCCTCAGACGCTTTCCGAATTTGTGGGGCAGCCCCATCTTCTGGGTGAAGGCAGTCTGCTTCGTCGCGCCATTGAAGAAGACAGGTTGTTTTCGATGATTTTCTGGGGACCTCCCGGCTCCGGCAAGACCACCCTGGCCCATGTTATTGCCCAGGAAACCAAATCTCATTTTGTGAGTTTTTCAGCCGTCCTTTCCGGGGTAAAGGAGATCAGGGCGGTTGTAGACGAAGCCGCTTCACAGTGGCGTTACCATCGCAAAAGAACTGTTCTGTTTGTCGATGAAATCCACAGGTTCAACAAAGCCCAGCAGGATGCCTTTCTGCCCCATGTCGAAAAAGGTCTCATCACGCTCATCGGCGCCACAACCGAAAATCCCTCTTTTGAGGTAATTTCTCCGCTCCTCTCCCGATCACGGGTTATGCTCCTGAAACCATATTCCGAGGAAGAACTTTCGGCAATTATTCACAGGGCCATCCATGATAAGGAGAAAGGCCTGGGAGAACTTTCTCTCGAGATAGATTCAGAGGCGCGT
>DNUI01000140.1:0-6394 GCA_003508565.1 Syntrophaceae bacterium | reverse complement strand
CCCCTTTACATCGCCCGGCGTATGGTGAGATTTGCATCCGAAGATATTGGGAATGCCGATCCCAGAGCCCTCACAATTGCCGTTTCCGCTATGCAGGCTTTTGAATTTATCGGTTTGCCGGAAGGTGAGCTGGCGTTGGCCCAGGCCGCTGTATATCTTGCCACAGCACCCAAAAGCAACTCCCTTTATACCGCGTATGGAAAGATCAAGGGAACTATCAGCCAGACCGGTACCCTCCCGGTCCCTCTCCATATCAGAAATGCCCCGACGCGCTTGATGAAAGACCTTGGCTATGGGAAGGATTATCGCTATGCCCATGATTTTGAAGATGCCTATGTCCCCCAGGACTATCTTCCTGCGAAATTGCGGGGAAGCACGTACTATATACCTACGGACAGGGGATACGAGAAGGTGATCAAAGAGAGAATAGAACAGTGGCGAAAACTTCGAGAGTCGATGAGTGGGAGAAATAAAAAAGATAAAGGGGAGACATAATGTCTCCCCAGGATCAGGAGGAATGAAGGATTTTTACCTTCCAAAGTTTTTGAGCTTGCTACCGGTTAATCATGCCCTTATCAACCGATAATTAACTTTCTTTGCAGTGTTTAAATGCACGTTCTGTGCCACGCTCCGCGAATACATTCTAAGTGACTTATTTTACAGTGGTATATAGGAAAATAGAATCAGGGGAGGAATTTTTGTGGTGGGAAAAATTGGCAATGAATGTCGGCAAGGCATGTCCGGTTTGTGTAGAGTATATGGAAAAACAGGTACTTAAAATATGATCAACGATTGTTAAAAAATCGACAGAATTGTCGAAGGGGTTCTTACTACAAAACATATTTTTGTATTAGATAGGAAGTTATTGACTTTTCATCTTGATGTCATAATATGTTCGTCAAGTGATGAGGGTTGAGCGTTTATGTATACATTTCATAACAGGTAAATAATTTGAAACCTCAAAAGAAAGTCGTCTGGCAGGATCGAAATCGCACATACGAAGGGCGTTTTTTACAACCCATTGCCGTTGCCATCTTCTGTGCTGTGTTCATCAGCCTTATACTTATCATGGGTATCATTGATCTCCGGCGGAGCAGCAGAATCCTTGTAGGTTTCATGGAAAACCAGGGTCTTCGCATAATTGGTGTCGTTGAAAGGCTGGCCCAGGAAAATCTGAATGCCTTGATCCAGGCATACCAGAGCGACAGTGGCGGTAAATACGTGCCGCGCACTGATGAAACCTTGCTGCCGCAGAAGTCATTAACTGCAGCCATGGTGGATATTGGGCGCGAGATTGATAATGAATGGAAAGCAAACCGTGTCAGCGACGAATATTTGGGGAAATATGCTGATGAAAAGGGATTGTGGTATCTTGCGGTATTGAATAAGCGGGAAAAAGTTGTCTATCAAAGCAGGTCTCTATCTGCAGAAATCATCGGCGGAGATGAATCCACCATGTTAAAAAGAGAAGAGATAAGTATCGATCTCTTCAACAGGCTCAGCGAGCGCAGGAAAATCGGATTTGTAGCACTGCGGCGTAAAGACGGGAGCGGAACGGTCATTATTGCCCTGGATCATGACGGACAGAAATTTTGGGGTATAAAAGTATCAATAGAAAAAGCTCTGGAAAGACTGGGACAGGGGCAGGGACTTGTCTACATTGCGATAATGGATGAACGGGACATGATCCTGGGCAGCCAGGGACAGTTACCTGAAAAATGGGAGGAGAGTAATTTGCATATAGATCAAATCCTCTCCGGTACAAAGAAATTTGAAAGCCGGAAAACCCTCTCTCACGACAAAAAAATCTTAGAAATCGTTGCTCCCATATACCTGTTCGAGAGGATAACAGGGGTTGTAAGGCTTGGTCTGAACAGGGAGGGCACGGACGAGATCATCGCGGAAAACACACGTAATATAATATTCTTTATGGCTTCCGTTATTCTGATTACTCTTTTATCGATGTGGATACTGTACCGCAATCAAAACAGGCACCTGGCGGGCATTGTGGAAATGGAAAGACAACTGGAAAAGGCAGAGCGGTTATCCGCTCTTGGTCAGCTTGCCGCAGGTGTTGCTCATGAGATTCGCAATCCCCTTAACGCAATAAGTATGGCCAGTCAAAGACTCAAACGGGAATTTATGCCGGCGGATGAAGATAAGATCAAGGAATTTCAGGTTCTTGCAAGTGTTATCCGTGATGAAATCAGACGTCTGGATGGAATTATTGAGGAATTTTTGACATTTTCGAAAAGCCGCCGTCTGGAACTCCACGATTATCCGGTTGCCGAAGTTCTGCAAAAGATTGTCAATCTCATTAAGGAGGAAGCTGTCCTGAAAGGAATTGCTATAGACACCCGGTATAATCATGAGCCCGCAGTTATTCCTATGGATGTAGATAAACTTCAACAGGCCCTTTTCAATTTTGTAAAGAATGCGATGGAGTCAATTTCCGGCGCGGGTAACATTGTCCTTTCTGTGGATGCGGGTGGAAAAGACCGGGTCAGCATAAAAATTTCCGATAACGGTTGCGGTATGACACGAGGGGAAATTGAGAGGATTTTCAATCCTGAATATACAACGAAGGAAAAAGGACTAGGCCTCGGGCTTCCCCTTGCCCATGAAATAATCCGTGGTCACGGGGGCGAAATCCGTGTCGTCAGCGAGCAGGGGCGAGGGACGACTTTTGAGATCATGCTGCCGGCGGGGAAGGCAGGGGATAAGAATGACAGAGGATAAAGGAATTCTGGCATGAAAGAATTAAATATTCTGGTTGTGGAGGATGGTCAGTCGCAACGTGAAATGCTCCGTGATTTCTTAATTAAGGAGGGCCATACCATTGCGGAAGCCGAGAACGGAGAGAAAGCCGTCCAGTCCGTGTTAAAAGGTCATTTTGACATGATCCTGCTGGATTACAAGATGCCCGGTATGGATGGTATGCAGGTACTGAAAGAGGTAAAAAAGATCAATCCGGAGATTGACGTGGTAATCATTACCGCATATGGAACGATAGAAACGGCGGTGGAGGCCATGAAAGCCGGGGCTATAGACTATATTACCAAGCCTGTAGATTTTGATGAGCTTCTTATCATTGTCGATAGAGTATCGGAGCGTCGTGTACTGATCAGGGAAAATGAGATCCTCCGTCAGGAACTTAGGGAAAAGGGTGTCACGCTGGACAAGATAGTGTATCGCAGCCAGAAGATGAATGCCCTTATCAACATGACAAGCAGGGTTGCTGCCAGTCGCGCTACCGTTCTTATCAGAGGGGAAAGCGGTACGGGCAAGGAATTGTTCGCAAGGTTAATCCACAATCTCAGTCCTCGTTCCTCAAAACCGATCATTACGGTAAACTGCAGCGCCCTTTCCGAAAGCCTCCTGGAGAGCGAGTTGTTTGGTCATGAAAGGGGAGCCTTCACGGGTGCATCGGCACGAAGAATCGGCAGATTCGAAGAATCCGACGGAGGCACCCTGTTTTTGGATGAGATTGGCGATATTTCCGCTCCTGTTCAGGTAAAGCTGCTCCGCTTCCTTCAGGAACGTGAATTTCAGCGTGTGGGGGGCAATCAGACCATCCACGCCGATGTGAGGATCATCAGTGCCACCAACCGTGATCTGGAGGCAAAGGTAAAAGAAGGAACCTTCAGGGAAGACCTTTTTTATAGGTTGAATGTCGTCGTTATGGATATCCCCCCTTTGAGAGAGAGAAAAGAAGACGTGCCGCTGCTTGTTGATCACTTTCTGAAACGATTTTCAGTAGAAAACGGTAAAGATATTGCAGGTATTACAAGCGAGGCGAGGGATCTGCTTCTAAAATACGATTACCCCGGCAATGTCAGGGAACTGGAAAATATTATAGAAAGAGCTGTGGTAATATCCAGAAATCCTGTTGTTTCGCTCGATGACCTTCCCTTTACGGAAGAAAGAATTTACGCGGACAACACTGGGAAGAAGGGAGGATTGCTGAGGGGATCCATAGAAGAGATGGAGCGTAAATTAATCCTTGAGGCCATGGAAAAAGTCGGGGATCACCAGACGAAAGCCGCAGAAATGCTCGGTATCAGCGAACGTATGCTTCGCTATAAACTTAAAAAATACGGCCTCAAACATTGAGGAGCCGTCACGCGACAGTCATTACGTGTCAGCTCCTGACTGTGTAAATCGGGCTACATGCCTAGCGTACTTCTTTCGCCGCGCTCTTTACCGCATCAGTTACTTTTGTAATTGTCGCGTCATCCATGTTTACCGAAATTCCTAATGCAATAGCCCGTTCCAGAAGATCTTTTGATTTCGGGAGGTCTCCCTTTTTATACACAAATTCTTTCGCCTGGTAGGGACAGGTAAAAGGGCACTTTTCCCTGTGCAGGGTGCGTCGTTCCATCATATCAGGGAAGTTATCAAAGAAATGCCATTTCATGCCGGAGGGCAATATTTTAGTCCCGATACCTTGTTGACCAAGGGACTTGCCGAATTCAATTACCTTCGCCGCACTGGGGAGGAAAAAGATCAGACAGTCACCACCGTCTCCCGATGGATCGGGCAGGTCACGAAATTCAAATCCGAGGGGCACAATGCCTTCTTTAATCTGTGCTTTGTTTTCCCGTTGCCGTTTTAAAACATAATCCAGTTTCTTTAATTGTTCTACACCCATGGCTCCGGCCATTTCATCCATCCTGAAATTCATGCCCGGAAACGCCCGATCCTCATCTCCCCGGGGTATGGCGGGATTGTGGATATGGCCGTGGTCATGGAAATATTCGGCCCGGCGATATAATTCTTCGTTATCGGTGACAACCATACCGCCCTCTCCGGTGGTCAGCGTTTTTACGTAATCAAAGCTGTAAATTCCCATGTCGCCAATTGTCCCTGTCTTTCTCCCCTTATAGGAACTGCCGGTGGCCTGGGCGGAATCTTCCAGAACCGGTATTTTATGTTTCCCGGCAATCTGCATAATCTCATCCATCCGCGCCGGAACGCCGAGCATGTGCACAGGGATAATCGCCGCGGTTTTAGATGTTATTTTCTTTTCCAGATCTGCAGGATCAATATTGAGGCTTTTATCTACCTCGGCAGGTATGGGTATTGCTCTTGTTTCAAGAATTGCCTCATATGTTGCGACAAAAGTAAATGCCGTAGTGATTACTTCATCGCCGGGGCCGACCCCCAGTGCCGCCAGGGCCGTTCTCAATGCGGTTGTGCCCGAGGTAACTGCCTGGCAGTATTTAATTCCCATATACTTCGCGAAATCTCTTTCAAACTCCGCCACCTTGTAAATGCCTTTTCGTTGCGCGTCGAACCCGTACCTGAGCAACACGCCCCTGTCAAGCACATCACCTACCGCCGCCTTTTCTTCTTTGCCAATAAGTTCGGACCCACCCATGATAAAAACCCTCCTGAGTTGTTACGTCAATCGGTTTGGTTATAAGGTTTTTCTATTATCACACACGATCTGTGAATGCAAATATCACATTATGTTTTATTAGAAGTAATGCCACCGGATATCAGGAGGATACATTGGCGTATATGCAAGGCAGCAGGTGTATAACGTATGCCGATGGACAGGCAGGGTTTCATGTTTTCCATCGCTTTTCCTTGACAATCATCGCAGGTTATGGTTTTATGCGCCCACGGAAATGCGCAGGTATCTATGCGAATGATGAAAGGAATACACGTAAACGAGGCCATCATGTTTTGTTGCTTTTGGGACTCTTATTGCTTTCCCTTACGCCGCCCATTGCTCAGGAGGAATTAACGCCACGTTGAGGAAACATAAAAGCCATGGGCAGACCGGAGGGAGTTGCCCATGGCTTTTATGTTTTATGGTTTTGGAAACAAATTTTACCATAGTCTTTTTTCATTTAATGAGACTTAGCCTTTTTCAAGACAGCGTTGCAGGAAAGGACTTCGTCGAGTTGACCCTCATTGAAAGGAGCAGAAAATGAATGTTGTGTGTCGAGGTGTGCGGGGGGCTACCACTATTGAAAAAGACTCCCGGGAAGAAATAGTAACTGCGACAGAAGAATTGCTTCACCTTATGCTTGAATCCAATCAAATTCAATGTGAAGATATTGCCAGCGTCATCTTTACAACTACCCCCGATGTTACTTCTGAATATCCCGCTGTGGCCGCGAGAAAACTGCCGGGATGGGGTGATATAGCCCTTCTTTGCGGACACGAGATGGCCGTACCGCATGGTTTGAAGAAATGTATTCGCGTTTTGCTTCATTGGAATACCAGCAAAACAGTGAAAGATATTAACCATGTTTTTATCAAAGGGGCAGTGAGTTTACGACCGGACATTGCGAAACTGCAAAAACTTCACAACAATCTTCATCAGGAAGGACGTTGAATGGAGTGAAACTTCAGTAGGCGATGCGGGGGAAAGCGCAGTATA
>DNUI01000200.1 GCA_003508565.1 Syntrophaceae bacterium | reverse complement strand
AAATTTTCCATAAGTGATAGCGGGACCCTCCTGGCAAGTGGAATCGTTGTTTCATCAGGATCAAACTATCTTGACCTTGGAGCACTTGACGTTGTAAGGTCAGCCGCTCCTTATGATCCATTTCCTCAGGAATTCAATCTTACCCAATTGAACATTGTGGCAAGGTTTGCCTACAAACTCGTCGATTGAAAACCCTTTCCAAAGATCCCTCACTGGGGGATACACCTTTCAAACTTCCTGTTTCACCCTTTATTAGATCAAAACATTCAGACCCCTTTATAGCCGTCAGATTTCCGAGTTGATTTCCGTTAAAATACGATTCAGTTCCAGGAGCCGGTCCCTGAGTTCCGTCTGTTCCACCCATGGCTTTGATTCCAAGGAAGGCCTTCGTTCTTTGAGACGGTCAAACCTAAGTCCAATATCCTCCATTATATAGTTCCAATCAATACGGGGAACCGCTTTCTCCGGATACTCTACCCGTGCGAGCACTTTTCCCGGTTTGAGGGTAGTTTCCTCAAGATATTCCGGAATGAGCACCTTAAACCCGAATTGCTCCTTTATCTTGGCCGCAAGTACCTGCTGGGCCGAATATTCGCCATGCACGAGGAAGATCTGCATATCACGCGTCTGAAAATGGCTCAACCACTCCAGAAGCTGGCTCTGACCTGCATGGGCGGAGAATCCATTTATGGTGTACACTCTCGCCTTTACCGCAATTTCCTCATTAAAGAGACGAATTTTTTTCGCGCCATCGACGATTTTACGACCCGTCGTTCCCTGAGCCTGAAAACCGACAAACACGATGCTGGCCCCTTCCCGCCAGATATTATGCCGCAAATGGTGTTTTATTCGTCCCGCATCTGCCATACCGCTCGCTGAAATGATGATAGCAGGACCTGGCGAATTATTGATAGCCATGGACTGTTCCGTCGTCTGAGTAAAGTGCATTTGCGGCAAGTAGAGAGGGTCCTCCCCTTTTTTTATCAGTTCTCTGGTTTCTTCGTCAAGGTATGCCGTGTGGCGGCGGAAGATCTCCGTAGCCCGTATCGCCAAAGGGCTGTCCAAATATACAGGCATATCCGGAGGCAATCTCCCGTCTTTGGTCAAAAGGTAGAGCGAATACATCATTTCCTGCGTTCTCTCCACGGCAAAGGCGGGAATTACAACTTTCTCTTTATTTCCGTAACTGTACGCGATTGCCTCTGCCAGTTCATTTAGGCTGTCATCTTCATCCTTATGATCACGATTGCCATATGTTGAATCCAGAAAGAGGAAGTCCGCCGTTTCCACAATACTTGGAGCTTCCATCAATAGCTGGGCGGGACGTCCTATGTCCCCGGTAAAGACCAGCTTGGTGGGTATTCCATTTTCTTCAACAGTAAGCTCTATCAGAGAAGCCCCAAGGATATGACCGGCATCCTTAAAGTTAATCTCAACATCAGGAAAGGGTTTAAAAATCTCACCATTTGAAATAACCTTAATCAGCGGCAGGGTTGCCTGTGCGTCTCTTTGCGTGTAGAGGGGCTTGACGTTTTTTTCTCCGGAACGCAAATGTTTTTTGCTCTTCCACTGCGCTTCCATCTCCTGGATATGGGCACTATCAAGAAGAAGTATCTCCAGCAAATCCCTCGTGGGTGCGGTGGTATAAATTGCGCCCTTAAACCCCTTCTGAACCATCCTCGGAAGAAGACCGGAATGGTCGATATGCGCGTGGGTAATGAGGAAAAAATCTATGTTTTCAGGTTCGTATATACCCACATCCCAGTTTCTCTTTTCTATTTCGGCGTTTCCCTGGTGCATCCCGCAGTCCACGGCAAACCGATGACTGCCCGTTTCCAAAATATAGCAGGAACCTGTTACTGTCCTTGCCGCTCCCATAAATTTTATTTTCATTCCCCAATTCCCCGCATTAAGAAATCATTACCAATTTTATTTTCATACAACAAAAAAGAATGTCCTACAATAATATGAGCCCTGTCCATGTGACTTTGTTCCTTATGGGAAAAGATACCGACAATCCCGCTTTTTCTGCGGTGGCCGTCACATCTATTCCCATGGCTTCCATGGAAGGCCGGGCCTTAAAGGGAAATCTGCACGACGTGCCGCCCTGCAACACCACGCATTCATCACAGAGACGGCAGCAACCCCCGATAAATCCTGCAGCGAAACGAAATCCTGCGGTAAATGCCTCTCTTTCACCCATGTTCACCAGCTCATGAAGCTTCCTGGCAGGAAGCAATACCTCTTCCGTAGGAGCATTTACGGATGTTTCATTCAATTCATCGGACACCTGAATAAGAATCCCATGGCAATAATTTCTGAGAGCTTTACGGAATTCCGCAACGGACGGTACAAAGGGCGGGCACATAAGGTTTTTCCCATAGCTGTCACACACGGGAACCCGGCATTTCAGGCGAACACGTTCATCGACAACAATATCACCACTATCAACCAGCACAACATCAGAAGCCCCTCGCTCCTTCAGTAGCGACATAACCCTCTCCAATACCCTTTCACAATCTTCGGCCATAGATAGTTATTCCTTTGCAACACCGCAAACAGTGCCGGAATGGGTTAATTTCACGTTTCCTTGACCAGTAATAACGAATGCATCTTAATAAACCTACTCCGCTTTCCCTCCTCTGCCAACTGCTCCGTTAATCCTCGGTACTGTAAAGCGTTCTGAGATCTTACGTTTTTTTATCGTCGTTGCACCATTCTCATTTTTTATTAATACTCAATACCCGCTCGCTCCTTCACCCCCGCCGTGTAATGGTGTTTCACCTCTTTTACCTCGCTCACCATATCTGCTAATTCGATAATCTCCCGGGGCGCATATCTTCCCGTCAAAATCAAATCCACAGCAGGAGCTTTGTGTTGAATCATTTCGACTACATCACCAAGTGGAATTAACTTAAAATCGAGGGCAACGTTGATTTCGTCAAGAATCACCATGTTATATTCACCTGAAGCGAGGGCCTCTCTGGCGATACTCACACCCTTCCGGGCAAGTTCGACATCAACAGGAGCAGGGTTTCCCCTCATTACAAAACTGTCGAGACCGCATTGGTAAATAGTTACACCGGGTAGATATTTTTCTGCGGCTATAACCTCACCGTATTTTTTCCCCTTCATAAATTGAATGACCAAAACCTTCAAGCCATGCCCTATGGCTCGCAGGGCCTGCCCCATCGCAGCGGTTGTTTTACCTTTGCCGTTCCCGGTATACACAAAAACAAGCCCTTTGGTATACTTCGATAACGTTTCCTCTATTATGTCGGGCATTTTAATTTCCTCCTCTGATATAATGGCTGATTGCAATCCCATCAAAATTATTTCTTCAAGACTTATTCTTGTTGAAATATGTCGGGATAAGTAGCATATTCAACAAATTGTTACAATTCATTTAACTTGCACACCTGAAGTTGTATTGAGTACGAGAAGTGGTTTGGCGATGAAACACACATATAACACCGTGCATGTACCGCAAAACCCCGTCATCAACGCGAGAGACCTGAGGAAAACATTTGGAAATATTATCGCCGTCGATAATGTTTCCTTCCATGTCTTTCCCGGAGAATGTTTCGGCATCCTTGGTCCTAATGGCGCCGGAAAGACGTCAACCATCCGGATGACGTATGGTTTTTCACCAATGACAAGCGGGACCCTTGAAGTTTTTGGTCTCGATATCACGGAAAATATGCGGGCCATAAAATCAAGAATAGGCGTGTGTCAACAGGAGAACAATGTAGATCCGGATCTTACTGTACAACAAAATTTGGAGGTCTTTGCCCGCTACTTTAACATGCCTCTCCCTGAGGCACGCGCCCAGACCCAGAATCTTCTAAAATTTATGGCCCTTGATCACCGTAAAGATGCCAGAGCTACTGAGCTTTCAGGAGGAATGATGCGCCGTCTGGTTCTGGCGAGGGCTTTACTCAACAAACCGGATCTTTTAATACTGGACGAACCCACCACAGGTCTCGATCCTCAATCACGTCACCAGGTATGGGAAAGCCTTGAAGAACTGCAGGCAAAAGGACTTACTATTCTCCTTACAACACACTACATGGAAGAAGCTTCCCGCCTTTGCGACCGGCTTTTCATCATGGATCATGGACGTGTTCTGGTAGAAGGAAAACCGCTGGATTTGATCAAACAACATGTCGGGCGTGATATTATCGAAGTGGCTGAACCAACCGAGACGATGAGGGTATTCGTGCATTCTCGGAATTTAAAACACGAAGACTTGGGTCATCGCCTCATTATATACGTGGACGACGGAAATTCGCTATACCATGAAATCAAAAAAGAGCATTTCAAGGGAGGGTGCATCATGCGAATGGCGACTCTGGAAGACGTTTTCTTAAAATTAACGGGTAGGGAGCTTAGGGAGTGAAGCAATTTAAATCCATTTACATATCCATACGGTTTCTCAGGGTCTGGCAGAGAAACTTTACTGTGTACCGGAAAACGTGGAAAATTAATTTTCTTCCACCCTTGCTCGAACCCCTTTTTTATTTACTGGCTTTCGGAGTCGGCTTGAGTGTCCTTGTAGGCACCATCGCATACGGAGGATCAGAAATATCGTACGCCACCTTTATCGCTCCGGCCCTTCTGGCCATTAATATGATGAACAATGCTTTCTATGAGAACATGTACGGCTCATTTGTGCGGATGTACTATCAGAAGACCTTCGATGCCATGATGGCAACACCGCTTTCTCTTGCGGAAATCATTACGGGAGAAATTGTCTGGGGAGCCACGAAATCAGTGATGGCCACGACAATCATGCTGGGGGTAATCAGTGCATTCGGATTCATTCAGTACCCGGAAGGATTGCTG
>DNUI01000079.1 GCA_003508565.1 Syntrophaceae bacterium | reverse complement strand
TACGATGTCTTGGCACTCAACACTTCACCTTTAACAATTTGTAATTTACCTTGACATATAGTATCTTATGGGATACGCTCAAACAGAAATAGAAATCCGTCAGACGGAACAATTCATTAAGTGGTTTGTAAAACTTAAAGATAAGAGAGCCCGGGCAAAAATTGCTATACGGATTAGACGGGTCTCATTAGGTAATTTGGGAGATGTAAAATCAGTTGGCGGCGGAATTTCTGAATTGAGAATAGATTATGGTCCCGAATATCGCGTGTATTTCACTCAAAGAAGCAGGCAATTGATCATTCTTCTTGGGGGAGGCGATAAAACAACCCAAGCAAGTGACATTAAGAAGACAAAGCAACTTGCACTCGAGATTGAGGTATAAAGATGAAAATAAAAACAACAAAAAAATGGGATGTTGTTGATTTCCTTAAAACAGAAGAAGACATGGCGGCCTATTTAGAAGCTGCTCTGGAAGAAAACGATTCAACTCTGGTCGCTGCGGCACTAGGTGATATTGCGAGAGCCAAGGGAATGACCCATATTGCGAAAAGGGCCGGGCTGGGAAGGGAGAGTTTATATAAGGCATTATCGCTTGACGGAAATCCGGAATTATCTACAATTTTAAAAATCGTTAGTGCTCTTGGACTGAAGTTACACGCAGGTACTGGCAAAACTCCTTAGTGGTACCGGTTCATTACTAATTTCACCCTCCGAAAAAAAGATTGATTCTAAGATCATTAACGTATATACTAAAAATATATATGATATGTGGAGGTGATAAAATGGACACAGCAAAGTTATTTCAGAATGGGAGTTCTCAAGCAGTAAGGCTGCCCAAGGAATTCAGAATTCCTGGAACTGAGGTAAAAATATTCAAAAAAGGCAACCATGTTATACTGGAACCAATAGTAACGACATGGGACGCGCTGTTTGAATCGCTCAGTGAATTTCCTGAAGATTTTATGAAAAACGGTCGTAATCAACCCGGCATGCAGAAAAGGGAATCTTTATGATGCGCTATCTACTTGATACCAATATTTGCATATATCTCATAAAAAAACACTCACTCGAGATTCTTGAGCGATTCCGAAAACATTCACCACAGGATGTCGCAATTTCCGCGGCCACCCTCTTTGAGCTTCAATATGGGGTTGAAAAAAGTCAATACAGGCAACGTTCCGAGGATGCCCTTAACAAATTCCTTCTGCCTTTGAACATTGTTGACATGGATCGTTCTGCTGCTATTGAAGCCGCAGTTATTCGTGCACAACTTGAAAAGAAAGGAATATCAATCGGCCCTTATGATCTTTTAATAGCAGCCCTTGCCCGATCACGAGACATGATATTAGTGACTAACAACACCAAAGAATTTAAAAGAGTTGTTGATCTGCATTTGGAAGACTGGGTTGCAACATAATGACCGTGAGTTGTGCAAAGGTCTCTTCACCATTTAGTGAGACTTAAATTTCAAAAACATAGTGCATTGAAATTTTTTAGGCGAACTATCCCAGGAGTGCAGCGACGCGGGACACAATTCACTGTCCCCCTCTGGAGGGGGCGAAGGGGGAGGAAAGCGGAGTGCTAATCCTCCAAACATCCAAACCGTCTAATCATCTAAACTGGTGCTTAACTACTTAAATCTTTACTCTTCATCGCTATTTTGGTAACCTTACACACGAAGAAAAAGAGGAGGCTAATATGCAAAAAATAGTTATTCATGTCAAAGATGACAAAAAAATAAATGCTCTAATCAGCTTTTTAAATGAAATTAATTTCATTGATGTTGAAAAAGAAAAACATCGCAAATCAATATCATCAAGAAAAGGAGATTTTAGAAAATTATTTGGAATATGGAGATCCCGGGAAATCACACTTGCAGATATCAGAAAAAAAGCGTGGCGGTGACGAAAGATGATTCTCTGTGATACAAACATTATCATCGAAGTCCTTAAAAAGAATCCCGCAGTAATTCAAACAATAGAGAAAATCGGCCTTGATAAAATATCCATTAGTTGCATCACGGCAATGGAGCTATACTATGGTGCCTTAAATAAGATTGAACTCAAGAAGATAAAACTTCACTTGTCATCAATCCGAGTTTTTCACATCGACGAAGAAATCTCTATTATAGCTTCGGAACTTATTGAAAAATACGCAAAAAGCCACGGGCTACAAATACCGGATGCCTTGATTGCTGCAACATCGCTAAGCCATGGTCTCAAGCTTTATACATGCAATAAAAAAGATTTCGTGTTTATTGAAAAAATCAGTTTATGCTAACTTTTTTCTTTTCACTCTTCACCATTTAGTGAGCCAAGCTGAAATCGAGTGAAACGATGATTGAAGCGTAAGGCGAATCCCGACGTCGTCGGGACGTAGCGACGCGGGGCGCTCTTCACCATTCACATTTCACTTTTTACAGTTTGTGCTTAACCCTTAAATCTTAAAACTTTATTCTAGCGTTGAGTAATATTGCTCAGTCATTGAGTAAATATGCTTGATTACATATAAAACCTTTGATATAAACAGCTTATGAAATTCGAACGTCATTTATTATCAACTTTAAGAGACGAGTTTTCCAAGCCGACACCCGTCATTCATGTTTTGATCGGGCCGAGACAAGTCGGGAAAACAACGATTGCTCTTCAAATTCAAAAATCTATTAAAATTCCCACAATTTACGCAACTGCGGACAGTCCTGTTCCTTTGGATTCCTCCTGGATTGAAACACATTGGAAACGAGCCGTTACAGAAAGTTGTTACTGATCGGTGCTATA
>DNUI01000248.1 GCA_003508565.1 Syntrophaceae bacterium | reverse complement strand
TGCGCCCTGCCGGGCGCACAACAATAAGGGGAATCAAAATTGATTCCCCTTATTGTTTTAATATCAACACGCGTTGTTACACTATATCTGCTTTATTAGATCCATTATTTACAAACATATCAGTATATTATGCTAAAATACTATTGATATGACATTCCTAAATACACTAACTAACGGTTACCGTCCATGATGCCGGCTCGCCGTCATTCGGTTGCGGTGTTCTGGTAAATGTAACTGTTTTTCCCGCATGTGGAAAAGAGGTTCCGGATGTAATCGCCGCACCTTGATTCCAATCCGGACTCAATATCGTGTCAACGGGTTGAATCGTTTTTGTAACGGGGCTAGGACATATGGGATTTGTAGGACCACAATTGACGGGAGCTCCCCCAGGCGCCGGATACAAGCCTGTGCCGTCGTTTAATTTCCATTCCGCCAGTTTCAGACGCTCACGGGCATTCATCTCCATATTGGCCGCTTGGGCTGATTTATACACCGCTTCCGAACGCATATCAAGATACTTCGGTATGGCCACTGCTGCCAAAATACCCAGGATGACAAGGACAGCGATAATTTCGATCAGGGTGAAACCCCTCTGGCTGCGTATAATGCTCATTGTTTTCATCGTAAGACCCCCGGAAATTTATTATTTCTTTCCTTTTAGCTTTCTTCTGTTTGCATAATAAATAAGCATCATTTATGCCATTTATTCACAATAGCCATAATAAATTATAACAACAGAAGCAATCTAAAATAGCTAAATGACTAAATTTATTAAATGTATAACATAGATTTACATTTGTCGAATGTAATAATCGTAATAGTACCCATACCCGTGAGTTCGTTGGCACTACAAAGATTGGTGGTTAATCTACATTTTTTGTAGATTCTTAAAAGACTCTGTATCTATTCCATGTTTCTTAATCCGATGCCAGAGACTTCTCTGGTTTATTCCAAGTATCTCTGCAGCTTTTACCTGAACTCCACCTGTGCGTGTCAGGGCTTCGATAATCAAACCCTTTTCAATTTCATCCAGTCGATCGTCAACGGTGAGAGATTCAATGGGCTGATCATGATGTAACGATTCCGCTGTAATGACTCCTGCGACATGTAGTGGGAGATGAGCAGGTTCGATTAGTCCCGTTTCCGTGAGCACCGCTGCCCTTTCTATTACGTTTTGCAGTTCTCGTATATTGCCTGGCCACGAATACCCCGCGATAATCTGAAGGGCGAGTGGTGAAATTTTCACTTCCTTTGAATTTTTACTGAGAAAATGATCCACAAGGTAGGGAATGTCTTCCCGTCGCTCTCTTAGCGGGGGCAAATTGATAGAAAACACATTTATGCGGTAGTAGAGGTCCTCCCGGAATTGACCCTGCTTGACCATTTCTAAAAGGTTTTTATTGGTTGCAATGATAAAGCGAACGTCCACCTTGATTGTTTTGGTACCCCCAACCCTTTCAAACTCCTTCTCTTGTAGTACACGAAGCAACTTGGCCTGTGTTGTGAGAGGCATGTCACCGATTTCATCCAAAAATATCGTTCCACCATGTGCCATTTCAAACTTTCCGATTTTTTGAGAAATCGCGCCCGTAAATGCCCCCTTTTCATGACCGAACAGTTCACTTTCCAGAAGGTTTTCCGGAATGGCCACACAATTAATTTTAATAAACGGCTTCCCTTCGCGAAGACTGTGTTCATAAACTCCCGTGGCAACAAGTTCCTTTCCCGTTCCGCTTTCGCCTAAAATGAGCACTGTCGAGTCAGTTGGGGCAACTTTGATTATTTGCGTAAACACCCCCCGTATGATCCTGCTCTGGCCAATAATACCTGGAAATAGTTCTTTCGCCTCGACTTTCGTTAAAATCGTCGTTATCTGGTCAAAAACCCTTTCGAATCGCTCTATGTCGTCCTTTGCCTTTACTTCTTCATCCATTTTTCTTGGATATACGGGAAGATTCTCCGCCGTCTTCACAAACTTCGTTACCGGCCTCAGTACAACCCATATGATAAGAAGGCTTATGAGATACGAGGAAAGAACTACCGCCATCCCCCATAGCGCAAATGACCACGAATCGGTCATAAATTTTCCGTATGAATGGATCATGCGGTCAGTCAGAATTACCCAAAGGAGGGACAATCCACTCAAGGTAAAGGGAATTAGGAAATATAAGCTTATGGGAATATATTTTTTTTTCATCTTTCAGTGCTGAGCCATCTTTGTTAAATCCCACATTGGCAAAAATATCGCGAGGGCGAAAAACCCGACAACAGCCGCAAGACCGACTACCAGAACAGGACCGATAAGATCGGATAAACGTTTCACGGCATAACCAACTTCATCATCATAATGAAGTGTTACTTGCTGGAGCATTTCTTCAATGTTGCCTGTTTCTTCACCTATGGCAACCATATCAACTACCATGGGAGGGAAATGTTTTGCCGAACCGAGAGGCGCTGCGATGCCTCGACCTTCCTGCATCTGGTCCCTTACACGATCAAATTCACGGGAAATTGCATTGTTCCCAATCACACCTGAAAGTACCTTCATAGCGCTCATTACAGGCACCCCGCTCGATTGCAATATTCCAAAAATACTTGCAAAGCGCGACATGGCTGCTTTGATAAACAAAGGGCCGAGGATCGGCAAGCGTAAAATAAGCAGGTCTTTCATATATTGCCCCTGTTCAGTCTTGAAATACATTTTTAAACCGACTATTAATGCCACCACACCGCCAATGAACAGATACCAGTAATTCGACAGGAATTGATAGAGATGTATTGCGATTTTGGTCGGCAGAGGAAGATCAATGCCCACCCTGGAGAACATGGCTGCAAACTTCGGCACCACAAAGGTAAGCAGTACAAAGAAGGCAATGGTAAGGGCAATAGTCACAATAACGGGATATTGTAATGCCGATTTTATATCCGATTTTATCTTAGACTCGTGTTCTATAATATAAATAAGACGCGTAAGAGCTTCAGGCAGAGTCCCGCTGATTTCCCCGGCTTTTATCATACTGCGATAGAGAGGAGAAAAAATGGCCTCGTGTTTATCCATGGCCGCCGTTAGCGTTGAGCCCTGTTTGATACTCTGCACCATTGAGGCAATAGCCTTTTTCAGGGCTTGATCCGGCGTTTGCGCCTCTAACACTTGAAAAGCTCTGACGAGTGGAACTCCCGCTTTGAAAAGCGAGCGAAACTGTTTTGTAAAAAGGATAAGATCCGTAATCTTTACGGGGCTCATTTTCTGGCGAATTGCTAACCACCGGTCTGAGCTGAAACCAGATCCTTTCTCCTTTACTTTTGAAGGAATATACCCCCTTTCTGCCAGCATATTGGCAGCATTATCGGGAGAATCGGCCTCGATATTGCCGGTGATAATTGCCCCCCGTTCATTTATCGCTTGATAGGTATAAGTCGGCACGATAATACCTCTCTGCTCCCCGATTTTGCTTTACATCATTACCGCTGAGCCTGCTTCTTCAAGGGTTGTGATCCCCCGAAGCACTTTATTACCCGCATCGTATTTCAGCGTTTTTAAATTACCCGCATCAATAGCTTTGCGCGTAATCTCATGAGCCGATTTTTTCTTCATTATCAAATCCTGAATCATCTCATCATTCACGAGAACCTCAAATAACCCCGTTCTCCCCTTATACCCGGTACTCAAACATTGATTGCAGCCTCTGCCGCGCTGAAAATTCGCAAAATCCCAATTTTCCAAGCCCCATGAAGCAAGTATCTTCTCCGGGGGGTTATACGGCTCTCTGCAATAGGGACAAACCGTTCTGACCAATCGCTGTGCAATAGAAACCAAGAGGGTTGAGGCGAGGAGAAAAGGCTCAATACCCATATCAAGAAACCTCGTAATGGCCCCCACGGCATCATTGGTATGCACAGTGCTTAACACCCTATGGCCCGTTTGTGCCGCTTGTACTGCGATGGCGGCTGTCTCAGCATCACGAATTTCTCCCACCATAATAATATCAGGGTCCTGACGAAGTATAGACCTAAGACCCCCGGCAAACGTCATCCCCGCTTTCCTGTTGAGCTGTATTTGTCTGATATTTTCGATCCTGTATTCTACGGGATCTTCGAGGGTCATGATATTGCTGTCCGGCCGGTTTAGTTCACTCAAGATCGCATAGATACTCGTGCTCTTGCCCGATCCAGTCGGCCCCGTACTTAAAATCATCCCGTAAGGTTTCTGAATGATAGACCTGAGTCTTTCAATGTCTGCCTTAACCATTCCAAGGCGATCCAGAGAGTAAACGCCTGCGCCCGTATCCAGTAATCGCAGGACAATGTTCTCTCCGTAAATAGTGGGTATGGAAGAGACACGGACGTTTATTTCTTTCTTTTCCATTTTGAGAGTAAAGCGCCCGTCCTGAGGAATTCTTGTTATTGTAATATCCATATTGGCAAGAATCTTTATTCTGGCAATGATCGGCAAAAACAAACTTTTGGGAGGCGACGGCACTTCATGCAGCTTACCGTCTATGCGAAACCGTACCTGAATACTGTTCTTCTGGGGACTGATGTGGACATCACTGGCGCCTTCGCGAACGGCTTGAGCAAAAATAGAGTTCGCAAGCCTGACAATAGGCGCCTCTCCCGCCATATTCTGAAGTGACGCTAACTGAATGTCAGCGGCCTCATCCTCATCCTTTTCCTTCACGGGCTGGGCTTCAATATCAATACTTTCCAGGACACCACCCAGTCCGGACTGAATACCATAGAGACTGCTTATTAATTGATTTAATTCACGCTCCGCACACACCACAGCCTCTACTTCACAATTTGTCAACATTTCTATAACGTCCAGGGCATTGATATCAAGCGGATCTGTAATGGCAATTGTCAAAAGACGTCCCTTCCTCACCAAGGGCGCAATCTGATACTTCTGGGCATATTCTATAGGAATCAACTTTGATAGTTCAATATTGAAAGGAAATATATCAGGGTGATATTTTCTTAGTTTTAACTGTCTGCCCAACACATCAACTAATTGTTGTTCACTTACAAACCCATGCCGAATAAGGTACTGACCCAGCTTCAGACCAGCCCTTTGCTGCTCGGCAAGTGCTTTACTGAGCTGTTCTTCTGTCAGCAGATTTTCATCGATAAGCATCTGCCCTAATTTTTTTCGTGCGACCACTTTTTTTACTCCCCTATCCTGCCTTCGGTAAAGAAGATTGTATCCTCACTAAAATTTGCTGAAACTTTTGCCTTATCGGAAATCGGATGAGGCAGCTTTTGCATTTCGGCCAGAGCTGTTTGCATATCAGGATAGCCATCCTTTAAAAATATCGAAAATACAAGCCCCTCTCGGCCATTCCAGTATGGAAGAAATCTCACAGTTCGCACCGTCGTTTCATGATGCTTGTATAATTCATACATCTCGTCAATGTTTTCGCCACTTGCCAATTGTACCCAGAACTTCCCCGAAGGAAATGGATTCGATTTCGCGGGGATGGCCGGCAGCGTGACTCTCTCACCAGCCTTCACCCGACTGAGATTTTTAATGTGCGGATTCGCCAGAGACACCGCTCTCAACTTCCCTCTGTCAAAGTCTCCGTAAAAATCATTGAGCATCCACCATACTGTTCTTCCCTTTTTCATCTCCAGCTTGCCTAATATGCCAGGCACCGGCTTTTGTGACGTCTGTATCACAGTGTGTGGTGTTGCCACCGCTTCTATTACAGGTTTTTGTGAAGTCGGTGCCGGATTGCTTGAGACGTTTTGAATCGGTGACGCTATTTCCTGTGTTCTCACAACACCGGATGACTCATTGACGGGTTTGATCCCCAATATTCTCTCAGGGTACAATCCCACAAGTGCCAGAAAAATCAACACAATTGCCAGAGAAGTTACAGGCACCCATGTAAGTGCATTTCGGCGACCGGCGGACACCCTGCGAGAGCAAGATCGAACAAGAAACCACCCTGCCCTTGATCTGTTTTGAATGATCAATGCCAGGATCACTTGATGGCAAAGGGTGACAATCTTTCGTGGATAGCCGCCTGTAGCGAGATATAACGCCCATAACCCCAAAAATGTAAAGAGTGAAGGGGTGCTGACTTTATCACCGGCCTTCTCGAGGCGGAATTTTACCATACCCCGGGTCTCGCGAAAATTGAGAGGCTTAAGAAGATAGTAGAAGTTGACGCGATCGGCGAAATATCTATGTTCTTTTAAAATCCGCTCAAACTCACTCTGGGCAAATATCACAATCTGGAGTAATTTATATTCATTTGTTTCATAATTAAGAAATTCGCGGAGTATCTCCATACAAAAATCCGGAAGCTTTTGACCCTCATCAACGATCAGAACGACAATCTTCCCCTCTTCAATGCCCTTCTTAAAAAGATAATTCTTGATATTCTCTTTTAACTGCCATTCGCTGACATTTATGGCGGCACCGGATACACCGAAGGTAATGGCCACAGTGGATAAAAACTCGAGGGGATTCGTAAAAGATGGATCCAGAAGCAGATGGGTTTCAATCTGGTTGCGGTCTTCTTCTGAATCGGCAAACTTAAGGATTAATTGACGGCACAGGGTAGTTTTCCCTGTCCCCACATCACCGACAACGACACTCAGCCCCCGGCGCAACCTTATGGCAAGTTCCAGCTTCTGCAGACACCCAAGGTGCTTGACGGACTGATAGAAAAACTCCGGTTCCGGTGAGTTGGAAAAAGGTTCCTTTTTTAGGTTCAAAATCTTGAAATAATCCATTTTAAACCTGCCTTTTTGCCCCGTCACTCATCCTTGTTCGGAGTCGATTCTGTCTTTTTCTCCGGTCCCTCTGGAATAGCAGCCACTGTCTGGACCGGTAGAATCGTAGGGGTTATAAAAATGAGGACCTCTTCCATGGATTGACCTGTAGATGTTCCCTTGAAAAGCCATCCCAGGACGGGAATATCTTTCAACCAAGGAATGCCGCTATCAGAATCCTGCAATATGTGTTTCGTTAATCCGGATATGACGATCGTTTCACCATTCCGGACGATGAGAGACGTCTCCGTCTGTTTCTTGATGATCCTAGGATTTCCCTGGACCTTGTGGGTCTCCGTCTCATCGACCTCATCCTTTTTGACAAGAATCTTCATTTTGAGATTTTTACCATCAATGACATGGGGGGTTATTTCCAGACGGAGAACGACATCTTCGAATTTCACTGCCCTTGTGATTGCACCGGTACTGCCCACTTCTTCCGTCACATAAGGAACCTTCGCTCCGTTTTCCGTAAACGCCTTTTGATTGTCCAGAGTCGTAATTGATGGGCTTGACAGGATGTTTAATTTCCCTTCACTCTGAAGTGCATTCAATTGAACTTCCAGAATATTGCCTCCGATGGTACCGAACATCATACCTAATACTCCCGCACCGGTCGCCGACATAGTCGCCGGGAAATTGACACCAAAACCCTGAGAGCTCAAGCCAGGGGAACCATACGAGGGTGTATATCCGCCGGATATCGGATTAGTCGGCGAACTTCCCACAGCAGTCGTTCCGCCTGGAGTTATCCACATATCGTGATTACCCACACGAGGATTGTACATTCCACCCCACTGGATGCCGAGATTTCTGGCGGTATCTTTCGTCGCCTCCACGATATTCGCCTTAATCAAAATCTGCGGGGTAGGTTTATCGAGTTTTTCTATCATGGGGATCATCCTCGACAAATCATCCCGTATTGCCTGAATGATCAAGGCATTATTGTGCTCATCCACCCGGATTGACCCGCGAGGCTTGCCTTCTTTATCTTTCGTGAGAAATTCCTGAAGGTTGTCCTTCAGTCCTTTCGCATCGGCATAACTGATATCGATCACTCTGGTAAGTGGCGGCTCCACCTGCCGTATGCCCAGTTCCTGCGTTTTTCTTTTCAGGTCCTGTTCCATATCTTCGAGTGTCAGCACCCGGATTATGTCTCCTTCCCATACATAACTTAGACCCTGATTACGCAGGATACCCCTGAATGCCTGATCCCAGTGGACATTTTTAAAATCGACGGTGATATCACCCTTGATTTCATTCTTTATCAATATATTCTTACCTTCAATGCGGGCGAGAGATCTAAGAACGGCCTTTACATCGGCCTGGCGCATTTTCAGGTTTATTCTCGTAGTAGGAAGTTGCTTTTCGGCTATTATTCCCCTCTCATCACCAAGACCCGCTTCACTTCTTCGTTCCATATCCGAAGCACTTAAACCCTTTGTCACTGCCGCCGGCGAATGTCCTGCCGATGTCTTGGCCATGGTTTGCCATTTCTCAAAGAAGGGGTCCTTTTTCGTGACGGCATCAGTTGCACATCCAGAAATAAACATTGCCATGGCAGTGAAGCATATCAGCCACCGTAATTTCTTTCTGCAAAATGTATCAATCAAGGCCTTCTCCCTCCTTATCGAATTACTCATTCCTGGAGCAACACGTCAAATTGTGATCTGCTTTTCACATTTTCAATTACGACTTTATTCTGATAAATCCCCTTGAGAATATATCCTTCTATCTCCAGAGTATCACCGGATTCGTATTCAACGCCATTAATGACAGCAATTTTTTTGTCTTTAATGTTCACGTACCCGGAATAATCAAAAATGATTTTCTGAGCTCCGCTTCCTGCTTTCGCCGGTTCTTTGACCTTCACCCATTCCCTGTATGATTTTCGTTCATAAAAAGGATCACGCACCCAATGTGCTTCCGCACGGTTTATCATATAAGAATCGGAAGTTGCGCGTGACCCCTTGGGCATGTACGTAGTAATCTCATTTATAAATGTATCTAATTCTGCTGATTTTTTACCTATATCAACCACATCCTGTTTTGTGCGTGGTGCGATCACTAACTCATACGCTCCATAGAATACTGCAACAACCATTACAAAAAGAATTATGATTTGTCTTCTATTCAGCATCGACATCTTATTCACCGCCCCAGATCCCTGTACCTTGATCCTCGCACTTCGTATCTCATCAACTAAGCACCAGCCAGACCTTCACGTTGAATTCCATAGCATCTTCATTCTGATGTATCTGGATTTCTTCGATACGATCCAGACAGGGCACTTCTCCAAGTCCGATCAAAAATTTTCGGAAATTAAAAAAATCACCCTTGATAACTGCAATGATCGGAAGAAATCCGGATTCACCTCCTAAAGAATTCAAATCGGGAGAAGCTGAAACCATATCAACATTCGCTTTCTTCGCTATTTCTCTGAAAGTCGCGGGAATATCATCCATCTGTGTCCTTGCAAGAGGGATTCTTTTGGGAAAAGGCAAGCTTCTGGGATCTTGTGTTGAAGTTTTATTCTGGAACATTTGATAGATAGGATAAAGGTTTTTGTGTTCCTCTATCTGAAATTGAATACTTCTGATCTGCTGATCCAAACGTGCTAAAGAAAAATACTCCGGAATGATTCCTGCGATAAATAGTATGAGGACAACACCTAGACATATCAAAGAATATATGAGGCTTCGCTTCGGAATTATTTTATATATTTTGTCCATACGTGTTCTCTACCCTATTTTCATACCGATAATAAAGTGAAGGGCTTCATTCTTTTTAAAAGGCTCAATGCTGTTCTTCTTGATATTAATCCGGTAGAACATCGGCGATGCTTCCAACTTCATAATATATCCAGCTAAAGAAGATTCAAGTGTTCTCCGATCACCAAAAATAATACCCTCCACTATTACATTTTTAAATTCATCTTTTTTAGATTCCTTTGGAGGTTCTTTGCCTGATGGTGGCGCTCCCAGGTTAGTCTTAAGACTAACGAGGCGGATATTTGGTGGTGTCAGTGAAGATATTTCACTGAGAACAGCCATCCCGATGTATCTATCATTGTACTCTTTGGAAATCTGATACTCGTTTCTGTAACCCGTGACAATCTGGGATACCACATGTTGATCAATACGGGGTTTATACTGTAACAACTGTTTCTCCAACCCTGCTATGGTTTCTTTTTTCTGACGTGATTCCTGGATCTGATAGATAAAAATGCCGGACGCAATAAATAAAATACAGATAAAAACCGACAAGATGATTCTATTAACCCCCGTGATGACAGTGGCTTTTGCTTTTTCTCTAAACGTAAATATCATGTTCGGCGTGTAAGCATTATCGGAAATGGCAAGTCCCAAAGCTGGAGTCAATGCTAATCTTTCAGAAACACTTATTTCTTCCTTGCTGTTATATGGCTTTTTAAGATTGAGCGGATCTAATAAATCACTTTCCATATCCAGCTGCTCTCCGATGTATTCTACTATGAGCCTGGAAATGTTCATGGCGCTAGATACATAAATTTTGTCGATCTTTTCTTCTTTATGATTCGTCCAATAATGTTCAAACGTTCTTTCGGTTTGTCTGACTATTCTTTCCAAGGCAGGTACGATGACCTCGAATTTTTCTTCATCTGTAAGCTCAAAACCAACATCTTCTTCTGATAAACGTGGAGAATCGGGACTAAGGCTGAACAGTACCTTCCTCACCTCTTCCACGCTTAATGGAGCTCGTTTTCCTTCCTTTCCTGGCTTCTCCTGCCATGTTCCTGAAAGTCTCTCCACTAATGATTCAATCATGCTATTTACACCAGCTTTTATCCCCCGGGTCATAATGAGTTTCCCCTTGGAATAAATATCAATACGGGAAAAATTATTGCCGATGAAAAGACTGGCAACGGTACCCTCAACTGCTGAAGGGATCCAGCCGGTTTTGAATATGTTCTGGATGGCAAACGGTGTGATAGATATACCTGTTAACGGTAACCCTATTTGGGAAAATAATCTTTTCTGGTTCTCAATATCCTCCTTTGATGCAGTATACACCATAGTCAACCATTTGCTTACGCCTTGATCGGTTACTTCTCCCTGAATTTCATAATCGAATACAGTGTCTTTTTCATCAAAGGGGGTTTCTTTCTTTATTGTCCAATAAACGGCATTTTCAATCTGTTTCTTCGGTACTTTTGGAATACTGATGTGGCGCACATTCACACGCGCTGCCGACATATTAGCCCACAGATTAATATCTTTTTTAGGACCGCAAAATTCATTAAGCTCAGACCTCAGGAAATTGATAAATTCCTGTGATGACCTGGAATCTATATGCGGTAATGGGACGCTTTTGCAATCCAGCAACTCCCATTTGTTATCACCGGATCTTTCTGATTTTACCATTCTGAGAAATTCATGACCGATGTCCACACCTACGTTTATTGACTTTTGTAAAGGTACAATCTGAGAAGGAGTGAATCTGAATAGTCTCTTCTTTTCCATTGTGGATGTATCTAAAGGCTTAGAAGAAATATCATCTTTTTTATTACGAATGATATCAAGGAGTTTTTCTGTAGAAGTGATATCTTTTATACCTGACAATGCCGGATTCCTTTTTATGTTATTTACATTCTCATTATGATCTTCTCACAGCGTTGGGACGGTTCATCTCTTTGCGTCTCTTCTCATTCCTGCTGTCTCGAAAATTCTCTAAATGAATTTTCGCCGTATCAATATATTCAAGCGGAAAATGCCGTAATGTTCTTATACCGTATTTTATTTCCGGAGGTTCGGGAATAATACCCTTATGAATGTAATCCCTAATCGTTTTTGCCGAAACTCCTAAACGTTCCGCAGCATCAACAATCGTATAATACGTTTTCCCCTTGACTATGATCATAAGCCCTCCATGAGGTCATAAGGTAAGACCTTGCGTTAAGGTTCCTGATGTAACTGGGGTTCGAACATAACATACCTTTCGCACTGAATCAACATTTTTTTATTAATTTGTGAAATAAAATCATATCTTGTACAAGAGTATGAAATATGTGTATTCGGTTGATCTTCGAAAATGTCGCTATCTTCCCCAGGAGTCGAATGTTCAAGGGTTCGAGGGAAATGCCAAGAAGCAACAAGGAATTAAAACTCTGTGAGAAATCATATCAATTGTATCCTGATATTTATCGACAACATAATGTTAAATAAACTCTTGAATTTTTTTTGCAACAAATGGGAGAAAAATCGGTAATATTTCATTAACATTACACAATTTTAAATACTGGCATGACGCATGTTACAACACAATGTTTTTGGTCCAGCGTTTCACTCGAGATGATTGATTATCAAAAGCAAGGAGGCTCTGGGTAGATAGAGTTTGAAGAAAAACAGGAAAGGAGTCCTTGTAATGGACTCCTTACATTTCTTGGAGGCGGCAATCGGATTCGAACCGATGAATAACGGTTTTGCAGACCGCTGCCTTAACCACTTGGCTATGCCGCCAAATAAATGGAGCGGGCGAACGGATTTGAACCGTCGACGTCTACCTTGGCAAGGTAGCACTCTACCCCTGAGTTACGCCCGCTCATTGTTTTTTTCGTATACCAAATTCACTTGTTTTGTCAATAGAAAAACGCTTTTTAATTTAATGAGACCTGTTCTTTTTCAAAGCAAGTCCGCAGAATAAGGATTTTGGAGAAGCGAACCTGTATAGGTGAAGCAACGTGAACATTCTCATATTGAATTACGTATACGTATGATAACATTTAATTTATTTAATCCCGTGATTCACCGCTTCTGCCCACCAGCCATTTCACCGCTTCCATATATTCCAACATTCCATGGATAAATATATCATTATGGTTCGCCCCAGGAATTTTCAGGAATCTTTTATCGCGAGAAGAACAGGCTTCAAATAGTCGCCTCCCCTCGGTAAAAGATATAATATGATCACACTCGGCATGAATAATGAGCGTGGGTTTATCAAAGCTCCCGATCTTATCGAGGTTCCGAAATCCCTGGTCTTCACTAATGCCAATATATTCCATAGTAATTCCCAGAAGCCGCAGCAGCGGTCCGGCATAAGCCAGGCCGCTTTCAATAATAAGGCCGTTAATTTCGTCTCTGTAGTGAAACGCCAGCTCACACGCGGAAGTGCTGCCAAGTGATCTGCCCATTACTATAAAGGGGCCCATATACTCATTTTCCCGCAGCCAGCATTTTACATAATCAAAAATAACATGGCAGTCACGCATCATGGTTGTAACCGTCGGCCTTCCGGTAGAACGCCCATAACCCCGATAATCGACCGGAAGAAAATTTATACCTGCATGGGTAT
>DNUI01000052.1 GCA_003508565.1 Syntrophaceae bacterium | reverse complement strand
AATATCATCAAGCACGGCGCACGAAATTTCGGCAAACAGCAAATTGTTACGAGAAAAGCGGATGGCAGCATGCATCGCTATACCTACCAGGACGCATATGCAAGAATCAAGAGGCTTGCCAACGCCCTCTATGATCTGGGGGTAAAAATAGGTGATCGTGTCGGGGTGCTCGAATGGAACACCTACAGATACTATGAAATGGATTTCGGCATTCCGGGCTCAGGGGCGGTCCTTCTCCAGATGAACCTGAGATTATCACCGCCGGAGTTAAGTTTTGTTGTCAATCATGCGGAAGCACAGTTAATCTTCGTTGATGAGACACTGATCCCGATCGCGGAAGCCATTGCCCCTCTGTGCAAAACAGTCAGAGGCTGGGTTATTTTAACCGACAAGAAACTGGGTGATGTCAAAACAAAGCTCACCCCTATTTACAGTTACGAAGAAATTCTCGCGGCAGCCAAAGATGATATTGAATGGCCCAATCTGGATGAAAGATCGGCATATGCCGCCTGTTATACCACAGGGACAACCGGGAATCCCAAAGGAGTCTATTATTCCCACCGCAATGTGTATCTCCATTCTGCGGCCATCGCATTAAGCGGGGAGTTGTCATACCGGGACTGCTTCTTTCAGATCGTTCCCATGTTTCATGCTATGGGTTGGGGTACTCCTCAGGCGGCTACCATGGCTGGATCAAAGCTTCTTCTTCCCGGAAGGTACACGGCCACCGATTTAGGTCCTCTTGTAGAGATCATGGTATCGGAAAAAGTGACGGTGGGTGACGGAGCTCCTGCCATCTTCATGCCCATGTTTGAATATATCAAGAAGATGGACGTGAAACCCGATTTCAGAGGCGCCCGACTCCTCTCCGGCGCAACGGAGCCTCCCGTGGCATTGATGAAGGGTTTGTATGACCTGACCGGCGCCGAGATTATTCATGCCTATGGCGCGACGGAGACCACTCCCCTGGTTACCATCAATCGCCTCAAGCCATGGCTGGAAGAGACATATTCGGAAGAGCAACGTTGGGACATTAAGCGTAAGCAGGGCTATGCCGTCGTGGGACTCGATGTGAAGATAGCGGATCCCACGGGAAAAGAACTTCCCTGGGACGGAAAAGCTTCGGGTGAGATTCTTATTCGGGGCCCCTGGATTGCGGCAAAATACTACAATGCCCCCGGAACGGAAGGGCAGTTCACCGCAGACGGATACTGGAAAAGCGGGGATGCGGGCACGATAGATGAAGAAGGGTACGTAAAGATTACCGACCGGGTGAAAGACCTCATAAAGAGCGGCGGCGAATGGATTTCTTCCGTGGACATGGAAAACGAAATTGTTTCCCACCCGGCGGTTGCCGACGCGGCTGTGACCGGTGTCAGCCATCCGAAATGGGAGGAGAGGCCCATTGCCCTGGTGGTGCTGAGACCGGATCAGAAAGAAAAAGTATCGAAAGAGGATATTCTTGCGCACCTCATGAGCAAGAAATTCGCCAAGTGGCAGCTTCCCGAGGCAGTGATGTTTGTCGACGCTATTCCTAAAACCAGTGTGGGAAAAATCGACAAGAAGGTCATCAGGGAGCAGTACAAGGACATTTACATAGCAAGCAAGTAGGGTGTGTGCGGTGTGTTTTCCATGAACCTGTCCGAGCCGCCTCATCTTCCGGTGAGGCGGCTCTCCTTGTTTTCAACCAACCAGCTTTCTCTTTTCCTTAGCCACGGAAACGAGATAGGGCGCAGCCTTGAAACGTGATCCCCATTTGGATTCAAGCTTTCCCATTGCGTCCACAACACGATCAGCACCTATCTCATCGATGGCATGAAGAGGGCCGCCCCTGAACGGGGGAAATCCGATGCCGAAGATCATGCCCATTTCTGCATCCACGACATTTGTTACAATATTCTCGCCCATGCAGAATCCGACTTCATTGAGCAGGTACATGATTATTCTTTCCTCTATTTCTTCCTTTGTTAATTTCCCGTCAACCCGCGACGCGAATAATGAATACACGGTCTCGTCAACCCCCTTCTTCTTGCCTTCCTCATATTTATAAAAGCCCCTGCCGTTCTTTCTTCCTAGCCTGCCGTCTGCGACGGTTACCTTCGTGAGTTCATCGGAGAATCTTTCCGGATAGGCCTGCGTCATGATTGTCGTCACATGGGCGCCCACGTCGTGACCAACTTCATCGAGGAGAGTGATGGGACCGACAGGGAACCCGTATTCGACGATTACTTCATCGATCGTTTTCACATCGGCGCCGTCATTCAAGCATCTGAGGGCCTCCACGAGATAAGCGCCAACAGCTCTTGTCGTGTAAAAACCGTAACAGTCATTCACTACAATGGGAAGCTTTTTTGTCGCGTGGGCAACGGCTACAGCCGTGACGACAGTATTTTCTGAAGTCTTCGCGCCCTTGATGATTTCGAGGAGCGGCATCCGGTTGACTGGTGAAAAGTAGTGCATGCCGAGGAAACATTCCGCCCTCCCCGAGGCTTTCGCGAGCTCCGTAATGGCCAGCGACGATGTGTTGGACGCGAAGACGCATTGTTCCGGTATATATTTTTCCACCTCCTTAATTGCAGTGTGCTTGAGATCCATGTTCTCAAAAACGGCTTCAATCACCATGTCGACATCACCGAATGCATCATAGTCCAAAGTAGGCGTAAGAAGTGACATCGTTTCCTCCATTTTCGATTCGGTCATTCTCCCTTTCTGGACATCCTGAGTCAGGATCCCCCGGATTGACTGAATCCCTCGTTTCAATGCGTCATCGCTCACGTCTTTCATGACGGCCTTCCTGCCGGAAGCGATGACGCTGTGCGCAATCCCTGATCCCATGAGACCCGCGCCAAGGATGCCGACTTTTTTCACATCCGCCGGTTTGATGGACCGGTCGGAAGACCCATAGACTTTGGTCATCTCGTTCCGCATCAGGAAGAGATCAACGAGGCCCCTGGCTTCAGGGCTGCAGAGGACTTCGGCAAAGACAGCCTGCTCGGTTTCCAGCCCTGATCTGAAACCTTTTTCCGCACCCGTTTCCACGGCATCTATAATTTTCATGGGTGAGCGTACATGACCCTTCGTCTGCTTCAATGTCGTCTGACGCGCCACGTCAAAGATTTTCTTTCTGGTTTCCGGATTTTTCTCATCATCATTAATACCGTAACGGTAGTCGCCGGCAGACCAGGGCCTTTTGTAATCTGCACCGGAGCGCATTTTTTGCATGAGAAAAGTTTTGACCTCGTCCGCAAATCCCTGGGCGGGCAGGACGGCATCTATCACTCCCAGATTTAACGCTTCGGGCGGTTTCACTGATTTCCCGGCGCAGGCAAGCTGAAGGGCGTTCTGGATGCCCACAAGAGCCGGCAGCCTCTGGGTCCCGCCACCGCCGGGAAGCACACCTAACTTGACCTCGGGAAGGCCGATCTGTACCGACATGTGATCCATGGCTACCCGCCATTTGCACGCCATGGCCAGCTCCAATCCCCCGCCAAGGCACACTCCATTAATTGCCGCAATCGTATGCATCTTCAAATCTTCAAGGCGGTTAAAAGGCACATGCGCACTTTTTGCGAAGGTCTTGCACTCTTCAGGAGTCTTCAATGTCTTCAACCACTTTATATCGGCGCCTGCAACAAAAACGCCTGGCTTTGTGCTTTCCAGGATGAGGCCCTTTATCCGGCCGTCTTTTTCTATCCGTCCTAGGATCTCAAGAAATTCCTCCACGAAAACGGCGGACAGGGTGTTGACTCTTTCGTCTGGGTTGTCAAGAATCAGGTGGGCGATACCGTCCTCTTCCAGTTTCAACTTCATCAGCGTTGCCATAGTGTTCTCCTTATAATGAAAAAAGACTAACTATTTTTACAATATAATACCACCTCGAAACAAGCTTAAAGGCATCAACTGTCATTCCAGGCTTGACCCGGAATCCCGTGTTTATTCATGGTTACCCGTTTTTACGGAGACAACGCCTTGATTCCCGCTTCCGCGGGAATGACTAACGGGGGAAGTATCAGATAATTCAAGCTTAAAAAATCAAAGCTCCATCATTCTTCCCACGATCACTTTCATTACTTCGGTTGTTCCCGCGAATATCGGTATTACCCTTACATCCCTCGCAAACCGGCAGACAGGGTATTCCTCCATGTATCCATAACCTCCGTGGAGCTGCACACAGTGGTAGGCCACCCGGTTGGCCATTTCGGGAATCCATGCCTTCGCCATGGAGACTTTCATTACGATATCTTCCCCGGCAATGTAGTCTTCGATGAGAGCATCAAGGAAAGCCCTTCCCAGCTCAATTTCCGTGGCCATCTCGACGATCTTGAAGGTATTGTGCTGGAACGAGCTGACGGGCTTTCCGAAAACCGTTCTTTCCCTTGAGTACTTGATCGTCATCCGGAGCATGGCTTCCGCCATGGATTGAGCCATGATTGACGCGATAAGCCTTTCACCCTGTAAATTCTGCATAAGGAAATAGAATCCCTGACCTTCCTTGCCCAGCAGATTTGAGGCGGGAACCCTGCAGTCCACGAAACTAAGCTCTGCCGTATCCTGGCTATGAAGACCCATCTTCTGAAGGTTACGGCCTTTTTCAAAGCCGGGGGCACCGTCCTCGACACATATAAGGCTTATGCCCTTGTAAGGGGGGGTTGCCTTTGTATCCGTCTTCACTGCAACGATGACAAGATCACAGTTAATTCCGTTGGATATGAAGGTCTTCTGGCCGTTGATAATGTATTCATCGCCGTCTTTCACCGCGGTTGCCCTGATGGCGGCAAGATCCGAACCCGCACCAGGTTCCGTCATGGCGATAGCCGTAATAATATCGCCGGTGGCACAGCCGGGGAGCCAGCGCATCTTCTGTTCATCATTGCCGAAACTGCGGAGATAGGGAACGATGATATCGCTGTGAAGCCCCGCAGTAAGGCCGTTCGCCGCGATATATGACAGCTCTTCATTTATAACAACCGAGTACGCAAAATCCGCATTCGAGCCCCCGTATTTTTCTTCCAGCCAGGGACAGAGAAAGCCATTTTCACCCATCTTCTTCCAGACATCCCTGGGCATGATCCCTTCGTGTTCCCATTTCTCAATGAACGGGATAACCTCTCTTTCCAGGAATTTTTTAAAGCTCTCACGAAATATCTGGTGCTCTTCCTTGAATATTTTCCTCGACATGAAACGTCTCCTTTTTATTCAACCTTCAGTATAATCGCCTCGCCCTGCGCAAGGCCTCCGCAGATGGAAGCCACTCCATACCCACCGCCCCTTCTTCTGAGCTCGTACGCCAGGGTCATGGTGATTCTCGCGGCGCTTGCACCCACGGGGTGACCGATGGCAATGGCGCCGCCGTTGACATTGGTCCTCTCCTGGAGCTCCAGCCACTTTTTTTCATTGCTATCGGCGAGTATCTTTGTCGAAACGAGAGGCATGGCGGCGAAGGCCTCGTTAATCTCAATCAGGCTCATCTCTTCTATGGTCATCCCTGCTTTTTTTAAGACCTGCTGGATACTCAGGGCGGGGATCACCGCAATTTCCCGCGGAATTGTGGCAGTTCCGATAGACGCGATGATGGTTGCCAGGGGCTTCAATTTTTTTTCTTCCGCCTTCTTCCTCGTCATGAAAAGAAGGGCACTGGAACCGGCACTGATAGGCGGAGCATTGCCGGCGGTAACCGTAGGGCTGCCGTACACGGGTTTTAGTTTGGCCAGGGCTTCCATACTTGTTTTCCGGGGCGCTTCATCCTTTTCAATAACAACAGGATCACCTTTTTTCTGCGGAACGACAACCGGTATGATTTCTTCACCAATCTTAAATTTACCTTCCGCGAACGCTTGTGCATAGCGTTCCTGGGATTTCACCGCCCACTCATCCTGCATAGTTCGCGAAACACCGTATTCCAGAGCAACTTCTCCCGCGTCAACGGATACAGGAGCGAAGCCTTTGGCGGTGTAGCCCAGTTCGAACAGGTTGTCCATGAGACGGATGTGTCCGATCCGAACGCCCTTCCGAAGGCCCGGAGCCAGGTGCGGTGCCCGCGGCATATTCTCGGCACCGACGGCCATGCAGACCTCAGCATCTCCCGCCTTGATGGCCCGATAGCCCATACGGAGTGCTGTCAAAGAGGAGCAGCATGCACGGTCCAGGGTGACAGACAGGATCTCCGGCGGAAACCCGGCCAGAAGGGAAGCCTGGCGGACGGGAATATCTGTCTCAAGGGCCATCTCCGCCATGACACAGCTCCCGTAGTTGATCTCGTCCACATCCTCCGGTTTGACACCCACCCGTCGGATAACCTCATTCATGACTATGACCGCAAGGTCAATGCTCGAAATGTCCATCATGGCCGAATCGAAGCGGCTGAAAGGGGTTCTCACGGCGCTGACAATTACGATATCATCTTTATTTTTCATATGTTTAACTCCAATCTATTTTTTCTGCCATTTTATCTATTCCGTCTTTGGGCAGCGGAAAAGGGAAAAATATCAGGCGGAAAGCACCATTTGCGTTTGAATGACGATAGCGCAAAGCTTACCGTTCTCAGACTTTACGAGTGTTTGCCACACCATAGTGGTCTTGCCGCGATGAAGCGGGGTGCACTCACCGATAATACGTGTGCCGAGAGGAGCGGCGCCTAAAAAATTAGTTTTAGACTCGATGGTTGTTGTGCGTGAGCCTTGCGCGATGTTGACAAACGTAGCCACACCGCCAAGAGTGTCGGCAAAAGCCATGAGCGCGCCGCCGTGAAGAATCTCCCCGACAGTGCACAGATCCCGACGAACCTCCATTGATGCAACGACGCGCTCAGGTGTGACTTCGGTCAGTTCCATTCCCATTAATCCGGGAAATAGGGGTTTGATAAATTCTTGAATGGACTCTATGATACTCATTCCTTGCCTCCTCTCGGTTATGAAATTTCATGCCCAATAGTGATAAAAGGGCTTAGGGATCAGCCTCGTGATATATCCACCTTATAAGCACGAAACCCCGATCTCTTTTGAGAAACAGGGTTTCAGACATCAAATCCATAGATCCCTCATGCAGGGTTGATGGTTCAGGGATTATACATTACTCGCGAAACATACGCGTTATCGATTATCACGATTTACATGAGAAATCTACTGTGAAAAGGAGAACCTGATAGCTGTCGAGACGGCGTATCGGTCCTCTATCGTTTTTCTATGGGAACATAGGCACGGGGTTCAGGGCCGGTCCACAGGCTTTCCGGGCGATAGATGCGGTTATCGCCCCTTTGTTCGAGAATATGGGCAAGCCATCCCGCAACCCTGCCTATGGCGAAGATCGGGGTAAAAAGAATGGCAGGAATACCCAGCAGACGATAGACGGCGCCGGAGTAAAAATCCACATTCGGATAAATGGGCTTTCCGGCAGTTTCCATTTTACCGCGGAATATTTTTTCAACTTCCTGCAAAATTTCGTAGTACCGGAAGTCCTGTTTTTCTTCAGAGAGCCGGACAAGATATTTTTGTATGATATTCGCCCGCGGGTCTTTTGCTTTATATTCACGGTGGCCCATGCCCATTACCTTCCTCTTCCGGGCAAGGGCTTTGTCCATCCATGGTGCCACATTATTCCTGTCTCCGATTTCATCGGCCATTTCGATCACGCGCTGGTTTGCCCCTCCATGAAGCGAACCATACAGCGCGCCTATGGCGCTCGAGATGCTGCAGTAACACGTTGATAGTGTTGACGCAACAACCCGCGCGGCAAACGTGGATGCGTTAAAATCGTGTTCCGCATGGAGGAGCAGGCATTTGTCCATGATTTCCCCTTCGAGAGGGTCCGGCTCGGCTCCATGAAGCATATACAGGAAATTCGCCCCGTGCGAGAG
>DNUI01000136.1:3551-6727 GCA_003508565.1 Syntrophaceae bacterium | reverse complement strand
AAGAGGAGGTGTCTATGAAAGTGTACAGTTTTTCTTGTTTCGTTGCGGTATTAGTATTGTGTCTTGCTCCATACCCTGCTTTCGCCCAGGACGCAGCAGGGTGCAAAGATCATCAACTTTTCACGAGAATGCCATACTTTTACATCCAGGATTGTGAAATCAAGGAATTTGACGGCCACACTTTTTATCTTTCTGACGACAAAGAGATCGTTGTGGAAGGGAAAAAGACATATTTGTCTCATGTCATCAAGGAAAACGAGAAGGCGCCCTCTGACCTCCAGATCCTCAGGAATTTCGAGAATGCCGTGAAAAACGTGGGTGGAAAAACTGAATACATGAGACGCTATGATGGTTATCTCAGTATTCGAAAGGGCGGTAAAGAGACGTGGGTTCACGTTAAGTCTTGGAACGACGGCGAGGGTTATGATCTGACCATCATAGAAAAGAAAGGCATGGAGCAGGAGATTACGGCGAATGCCATGCTTGACGCACTCAACAAAGAGGGTTTTATTGCCCTCTACATCAATTTCGACACGAACAAAGCAACAATAAAACCAGAATCGAAACCAATTGTAGACCAGCTTGTCGGATTGCTTACGGAAAACCCTGGGTTGAGGGTGAGCATTGAGGGACACACGGATAGTACCGGTAACGCGGTAAGGAACAAGACTCTTTCCCAGCAACGCGCCCAGTCTGTGGTCAATGTGCTGGTCGCAGCCGGCATCGAAAAGCAACGCCTGTCAGCAATCGGCTGGGGCCAGGAAAAACCTGTGGCCGATAACAGGACCGATGAAGGAAGGGCAAAGAACCGCCGGGTGGAGATAGTTAAGAAATAACGCAAGATGCTTTAACGGGGCTTTAACGGGGTCAAATCTTTACTCTTGACTTTTCATGTGTTACGTTGGAATTCCAGAGAAAGCATTTTTAACGAAAATCCCGGACACCATACTAGCTTCCTGAATTTTGCAGTTAACCTTGATGATTCTATATATTTTCATTATGACTCAACTTTGCTGAAGAAAATCATTGAATGACGAGTTCCAAAATAGGGTGCTGGCCCCATTATCATTTGTCGTCAGCCTTGACAAGGAAGTATCCTCCGTGGTGCCGCATACCTCCGCATTTCGGTTTGAAATTCGGGTTATAAAAAAACCCCCGGAATAACCTATATACTCCCTTACACCGAGGCCCAATTCTACCTATATTTCGACAGCGGGTATCGCCGTCCTCCGAAAAAAACGGTCCCTTTCTTAACATCTTCATCGGCGGCAATCCACATGAAGCTGACCTTTCCCGACATTCCTTTCTTAAAGGACGTTACCGTAGTGCCCATTTTTGACCACGTCGGCCGGCTAGTATCCATACCTATAATAAACGGGCCAATCTGCTTGACATGCGGGGCAACCGTTTTTCCTTCCGCCGTGACGAGCTTGATCTCGCAGGGGAACTCCTCCTTGACGTTCACATCCACGTTCATGACAACATATGAGTGGCTCGCCGCCGGTCGACGCATCTCGATAGAGGCAGGCTTCACAAGTTTCATCCGTGCGGGCCTGTTTTTCGTTCCAAAGTTTCCGGTCAAAAATGGGTTCGCCGTGAAGACCATCTCCCCCATGAAGGGCTCCTCTTTGCGATGGATTGAAAAGGAAACTTTCTTCACGTTTGCGTCCAGGAACTTCTTCATTTTTCGGTCGAGGATTTCCCGCGCCTTCTCGGCATGCTCCCCCCCGGCGTGCTTTTTGAGGAACGCATAGTACGCCTCCGGCGTTTCTGCCGCCTTGGCCTGCTCCCACTCCAATGTCTCGAACCGTCTCTTTCCCTCCTCCGCGAATTCGCTTTTCGGGTATAATGAAAGGAAATGCTGATATCCTTTGATTGTCCCGGTACCTTTCGCAGCCTCCCAATCGGCTATCTCGACCTTCCGACGGGCTTTCTCGGCTTCATCCGCAAACTGGCTTTCGGGATATTTTCTCATAAACATTTCGTACCCGGCTGCCGTATTGTCCGCCATGGCCTTCTTCCATGCTGCCTGCTCAATCTCCTTCCGGGCGGCATCAGCATGCTCTCCTTTGGGATACTTCAAAAGGAATGCGTTGTATGCGCGGACCGTTCCTTCCCTGCGTGCATTTTCAAAGTGAGCTTTCTCGAGTTCTCTTTTCGCTTCCTCGGTATGGGGGCCCGTCGGATGAAACAAGAGGAATCTTCCATACGATTGTTTTGTGTTCATTTTCTTTGCCTTTGCAAATTCCTGCTCGTACTTTAGCCTCGCAATTGCTTCCTTCGCTTTCACTGCATATTCGTCCGTACCTATCCCCGGCGGAGGCTTCACCGTTCTTCGGGAAGGGGTAAAATACCCCCGTGCCCTCAACCGGAGAAAATTCTCATACTCAGGAATTGAATTGTTCTGTTCGGCCTTCTGGAAGTAGAGTTCCTCCAGCTTCTTCAGGGCACTGTCGGTAAAAGATGTTTTTGGATTCTCCCGCAGGAAATTCTCAAGATCACGGATCGAGTTCTTCCCGATGGCTTCATGATATTTTTCCTGTGTTGTGGCGCATCCCGACAAAAGGACGCAATAAAAGCAGACAATTAAAAGCACAAATCCGTTTCGCTTCATCCGTACCTCCTTCCAGATTGACCGAATTGAATAGTGATAAGGTTGTTCCGCGATGGAAGTATATGAAGGACAGTCATGTGTGTCAATTGAATTTTGGCCACAAAATATGTGGTACTGTATCAATGATAATGTGAAAGAGTTGTCCAGAAACCTGACACCTCAGAAAGGCGGTAGACCGAAAAGGGAATGATACAATTTATCATGGACGACCCAATAAACCGAGATAAACAGGTAACCCGCGACGGTCCTGTTTATTTGTCACCATGACTTGGCTTTACTGAAGAAAAATGTTGCATGCGGAAGTCAGGCTATACCTTTGACCATTAAAGATCCACTATCAAGCCTGCCCCCATTATCCATTTAGTGGCCGATCTCTTCTAACGATTCCTTGGCGACAAGCACTAAATCCCTATTCCTCGATCGAAGCAATTTTTCCAGGGCGGGCCGTGCGGATTTTGCCGCGGGGCCCAGTTGCCCCAATGCCTTTGCGCACTTGTATTGGACACTGCCCCGTTCGTGATCGAGGCCTTTTATCAGATACGGAATGGCGGGCTTCCCGATT
>DNUI01000136.1:0-3487 GCA_003508565.1 Syntrophaceae bacterium | reverse complement strand
ACTTCTCTTTCGTTTTCAGCGCTGCTCCTTTCCAGTGATTTAATGACTTCGCGCTCCGCGATCTTAGCACCTGCTCCCATCCTGGAAAGCAGCTTTATTCCCTGAACACGCTCCTTCCAATTCCTGGAAGACAGCTGTTTCATGCAGTCCTCAGCGGAAGGAACAACTTTCGGGCATTGGATATTATTGTCAATGCAGAAATTTATTCTATCCTCTTTCTGACTTGGATATTTTGTGAAGCCGATTGTTTTGCAAAAGAGAGGTTTACATTTTTCAACAAACAGCGTTAAATGAGCCAATGGGACTTTCGCTTCTTCCTGGGGATCCATTTGCAGGTATTCCTTTCGCACAAAACGGAACACAAATTCAAATAAATTGTCCGCAAGTATTTCGTCCGGCTCCCTGTTGTTGAGGTGCTCGCTGAGAGAATGAAGCACCTTCAACTTCTCTTTCTCGTTTTCTTCATCGAGGTACGCGTGGGTTAAGTAGCCGTATATAACTTTGTTCATCTCCTTATCATACACCAAATCGTCTTTGTACTTATTGTAACAATAGAAAGACACTTTATGGCCGGATGCAGGACGCCTATCCGCCGCGTTCAGCATTTTTTGAAATCCGCTGTTGAATGTAATAGGCTGCGGCAAACCGATTTCTCTGTTTTTTAAAAGCGAAAAATAATGATCAACGCGCTTATATATTGTCGGTAATTCTTCCGGCTGATAGGCATAATTCACAAAAGGCTGAAGCAGGCTTGGTATGTGGCGAGCTTCGCTTTTCTTAATTATTCGCACGCATAGTTCCCATCTGCGATCGTCCCTGTTTTTTCTCGTGATGAATCTCATTGTCTCACCTGCCCTGGAATCTCGGGAAGGAAAAGGAATCGCGTCGATAGTTTTTATCAGAAAATCCTCGTACTCCTGGTTGTCTATCTGGTATCGTGTGAACGTTCGCATTATGGCAAAATGAATGCCGGCGCATTTGCCTTCAAACGGAATTTTAACGGCTTCTTTCACAAGGGCGCGGACTTTTTCCGGTGTGGAAATATCGTTCAACAAATAACTTATTCTCTTCTCGTGGAGCGCGCAGATGTCCTCTTCCTCCTGTTTTATGTGACGGTCGGCAAAAAGGCTTTTGAGATCATTTGTCAGAGTCACTTTCGCAGAATAGGTGAGCAATATTTCGCCGGTCACCACATCGACGACGCGGCTGTTTATTTCTATAAAGTTTGCTAATTTTGTGAACGTGCCTGACAGCACGGCATCGAGAGGAGCAAGTTCTCCTATTTTCTTTGCCTGATCTGCGTCAATCAGCCCGCTCAGGCTTAAGGAATGTTCACCCAGGATGAGGTCCAGACGTTTCCGCTCAAAGAGTTTCACCTTTTTCGTTTCTTTGCTGAGCGCGCTTATGATGTTTTCAGACAGGTAGTCGCCAAACTCGGTGAATTTTTCATGTTTGTCGCTCTTTGTCGAGAGAAAGGCGAGTACGGCAAGACGCATGGGCTTTGCGCCGATTTGCGCGTTCAGATTGGTTTTCAGCTCCTGCACCGCCGCGTGTAATTCCTTGTGATCATCCGCTCCGAAAGCGGTCTCCGCATGATATAAAAATGAGAAAGCCAGACCGACGGTTACGAAAAAGACCATAAAGGAAAAGGGAATAGTACGCATTGTGTTTTTCGGAAATTTCATTTCATTACCCTTCAGTTCGTTTGGGCAAATTTTAACACAGTTCGGGTTTTATTTTTCATAATCCCGATACATTCGTGATAAACAAACAAATCTTATTACTTTTTTATACCGCTGTCTATCGTGTTTTGGGTATTTTTTACACAAGCGGCACACCGCGCCTACCCCTCTCATCCTCCGATAATTACATTCGAGGACAGGCACGATGACCTTGCCCTTTCTACCCTATACCCTATCCCCTGCCCCCTATACCCTTCACCTTGCCCCTATCCCCTGAACTTCAGTTTTCCCTTGACAATCCTGGCATAAGGTGTATTTTTTCAATCAGTTCAAGGAGGTATCACGAGTACCACAGTAATCCATTTTTATCCCGTCTCTAAAACCAAGGAGGGAACACCGTTTTGAAACATAACCCCGCATCTCGCTGTGAGAGCGGGGTTTTATGTTTTTTTAGGCAATAGAGGACAGCGAAATAACCGGCACGGTTCTCTTTATTTTTACCATGACTTGGCGCTGCTGTAGAAAGCCATTACATGACAGGTTCCTAAACACGGCGCTGTCCCTCTTTATCTACCCCCCTCGCGCCGGTGATTATTTCGATATACGTTAAAATAATTGACAAAACCATATCGATCATGATATCGTAATACAAAATAGATCGATGGGGATATCGGTATGCAATCGGTAACTATATCACCAAAATATCAAGTCGTTATACCTAAAAAAGTCCGGGAGTCGTTGCAACTTCGTCCGGGGCAAAAAATGCAAATTGTTGCATATGCCGGGCGCATTGAACTTATACCTGAACGCGATATCAAAGAGCTACGTGGATTCCTCAAAGGCATCAATACTGAATTCAAACGAGAGGAAGATAGGGTATGAATATTGTAGATTCTTCCGGCTGGCTTGCATACTTTGCCGATGAGTTAAATGCCGAGCATTTTTTGGCACCGCTAAGTGATTCTGCTTTGCTTATTGTTCCAACGGTTACGATATACGAAGTATTCAAAGTCATTCTGCGTGAGTCCGGTGAGAATGAAGCGTTGCAGGCTATTGTTGCTATGCAAAAAGGCAGAGTTGTAGATCTGAGTGCACCATTGGCAATAGCAGCTTCAAGACTGAACCTGGAGCATCAACTTCCAATGGCGGACAGCATTATTCTCGCAACAGCTCAAGAATTCAAAGCAATTATTTGGACGCAGGATTCAGACTTTAAAAATATAAGCAAAGTGAAATATTTCCCCAAAAAATGAAATAACCGAGACGGCTCACTTTATTTTTACCATGACTTGGCGTTGCTGTAGAAAGCCATTACATAACAGGTTCCTCAATAGGGCGCTGTCCCTATTTATCCACTGAACGTGTTATTTATTCCATTAGATTTGCCGAGCGTGGTATAGTTGCAAGACAAAACACAAATTGATGACCATAACCACCCGAGGGAGATTCCATCATGGCGAACAAAACGATTTATATTACGACATTTGATCTTGAGCGTCTGACCGATTTAATCGAGGCGTACCGGAATTCAGAATTCCAGAAGAAAGTCCCGATCGACATGCTGGAAAAAGAACTGGAGCGGGCTCAAATCGTTGATCCTAAGAGTGTTCCTCCTGATGTTATTACTATGAATTCGACGGCCCACCTCCAAGATCTCAAGACGGGCGAGGAAATCGTTTACACATTGGTCTTCCCCAAAGATGCAAATGTGGAACAGCACAAAATTTCCGTGATGGCCCCTATCGGAATGGCCCTTATCGGTTACCGTGTCGGTGATGTCATTGAATGGCAAGTGCCGGGCGGCG
>DNUI01000148.1:23429-27593 GCA_003508565.1 Syntrophaceae bacterium | reverse complement strand
ATCATGACCAAGATGGATGGCGATGCGAGGGGCGGAGCAGCGCTCTCTCTGAAAGCGGTGATCGGAAAACCCATCAAATTTATCGGTGTCGGTGAAAAAATCGACGCGTTAGAGGTGTGCCACCCTGAACGTCTGGCGTCACGGATTCTGGGTATGGGTGATATCCTGACATTCGTGGAAAAAGCACAGGCTACGGTCAATGAAAAACAGGCGCGTGAGCTCGAAAAGAAAATAAGAAAAAATGAATTCACTCTAGAAGATTTTCGCGATCAACTTAAACAGATCAGATCAATGGGCTCCATTCAAGATATTATCGGCATGATCCCGGGATTAGGGAAGGTTAAGGCACTGAAAAATGTTACCCCGGATGAAAAAGAACTGACAAAAACTACAGCCATAATCGATTCAATGACAAGAAAGGAACGCCAGAATTATCTAATTATTGATGGTCAAAGGCGGAAAAGGATCGCCAAGGGAAGCGGAACGGCAGTGCAGGATGTAAACATTCTATTGAAAAATTACGCGGAAATGAGAAAAATAATGAAAAAAATGACAACGAAGGAAGGAAGGAAATTATTTCGTCGAGGTAATTTGCCCTTTTAATTAATATTAAAATGATTTATAAGATAAGTTCTTGCAGAATGATATATTATTTTCAGGAGGTGATTGTTAAAAAGAATGGCAGTGAAAATAAGATTGGCGAGGCTTGGCGGAAAGAGCAAGCCTTTTTACAGAATTGTGGTAGCTGATTCAGGATCTCCCAGGAATGGAAGATTTCTGGAAATAGTTGGAAGTTATGACCCCCATAAAAATCCGGCAGAGGTTATCCTCAAAGAGGAACGTGTTGCCGATTGGCTTTCCAAGGGAGCCACGCCCACAGTAACAGTATCTCAGTTACTTGCGAAGAAAGGCATTGCAAAAAGATTATAAGTGGTCTGAATTGATGGTTTTTTACGGTTGAAGTCGCTATTACTAATGGATTTAACGAACAAGTAATCAGTGGAGGTTGTGACGATGAAAGATTTGATCAAGTACATAGCGCAGTCGTTGGTGGATAATCCTGATTTAGTGGAAGTGTCCGAAGTGCTTGGCGAGCAGACTTCTGTGATCGAACTGAGAGTCGCGAAAGAAGATCTGGGTAAAGTTATCGGCAAGCAGGGAAGAACCGCAAAAGCCATGAGAACTATTTTGAGTGCGGCATCTACGAAACTCCGTAAGAGGGCAGTTTTAGAAATTATCGAATGACGTTGATGGAGCTCTTTGTTATCGGCAAGATTGTAAAAACCTCAGGTCTTAAGGGCCGCCTGAAGGTGATGTCGTATCTCGAGTCGCATGATGCACTTCAATCCTTTGAGGAGGTGTATGTCAAACAGGGGAAAGATACAAAAGGCCCCTTTACGCTGAAAAATATCCTGGTCAGGAAAAATAATTTTCTTGTGGACGTGGAAGGATTCGAAGACATCGAAAAAGCGCACGCTTTTTTGGGATGTAACATGCTTATTTCTGCGGATAAACTTCAAAAACTGCCTGAAGACGAATATTACTGGCGGGATATTACAGGTCTCAAAGTAATTACAGAAGATGGTCACTTTCTTGGTATAGTTACGGACATATTTCCTACGGGTAGTAACGATGTATATGTCTGTACTGGAGGAGAAAGGGAAATTCTGCTGCCCGGCATTTCCGATGTAGTACGTAAAATTGATATTGAGCAGGGGGTGATGATAGTAAGGCTGCTTGATGGGTTATAATAGATCATGATCAGGTTTGATATCCTTTCCATATTCCCTGAAATGTTTGCATCCCCCCTTAATTGCAGTATCTTGAAAAGGGCGAGGGAAAAGGGTTTAGTGGAAATCCGCCTGCATAATATCCGTGACTATGCCGAGGACAAGCATAAGATGACAGACGATGCCCCATATGGGGGTGGCGGCGGCATGGTGATGAAGGTGGAACCGATCGACAGAGCCCTCGCGTCAATAGTGCCGGAAAGAGATGGTGTTCTCACAATTCTCCTGACTCCTCAGGGGGAAACCTTCAGCCAGAAAATGGCCGAAGAAATGTCTCTCTGTTCAAGAATTGTACTTATCTGCGGCCGCTATGAGGGCGTGGATGAAAGGGTAAGGGATCATCTGGTTGATAGAGAAGTCTCTATGGGTGATTTTATTCTGACCGGGGGAGAATTGTCAGCCATGATGATCGTTGACGCCATTTCCCGCTTGGTTCCGGGTGTTCTTGGCAATGATGAATCGGCGCCTTCAGATTCTTTTTCTATGGGAACATTGGAGTACCCTCATTATACACGTCCCAGTGATTACCGGGGCTGGCTGGTTCCGGAAATACTGCTATCGGGGAACCACAGAGAAATTCAAGCGTGGCGGAGAATGGAATCCCTCAGAAGGACATATTTAAGGAGGCCGGATTTACTGGAAAAAGCAACATTATCGAACGAAGACAGAAAAATACTTGAAGAAATAAAGAAAAATCATTAGTTATTCAATGTGGAGGAATATGTTATATGAATGTCTTAGAGATGCTTGAGAAAGAGCAGATGAGAGGAGACATCCCTGCGTTCAAGCCGGGTGATACGGTACGAGTGTATGTCAGGATTGTTGAAGGACAGAAACAAAGGATTCAAGCTTTCGAGGGCGTGGTTATCCGGAGACGACGCGGTGACTGCCGCTCCAGTTTTACGGTGAGGAAGGTATCCTACGGGGTGGGAGTGGAAAGGACATTCCCCCTGCATTCACCCGTTATCGATAGAATTGAAGTAGTCACTCGCGGTAAAGTACGGCGATCCCGATTGTACTACTTGAGAAGCCTAAGAGGAAAGAAGGCAAGAATCAAAGAAATGGGAAAATAACTATCAAGGATGAATAGCTTCGAACGGCGTGCCCATCAGCGTGGTTATAGACTGATAGCTGGTATTGATGAGGCGGGAAGAGGGCCTCTTGCGGGTCCCGTTGTTGCGGCAGCCGTTATACTTCCCACCGATTACGAAAACCCGGAAATTAAAGATTCAAAAAAGCTTTCCTCTCGCAAGAGGGAAAGACTGTATGAAATTATAAAACACGATGCCCTCTCAACAGGCCTCGGTGTTGTCGAGGCGTCCGTTATCGATGCCGTAAATGTTTTTCAGGCAACGCTCATGGCTATGAAAGAGGCTGTGTTGAATCTTTCGTTAAAACCTGACTATCTCATCATAGACGGGTCATGTTGTATCTTCGTTCCCCTGCCCCAGGAAGCCGTTGTGAAAGGAGACTCCCGCAGCATCTCCGTGGCATCGGCGTCCATCATTGCCAAGGTATCCAGGGACAGCATCATGGAAATATATCATCGTCAGTTTCCCCAGTATAATTTTTTGAAGAACAAGGGGTATGGTACCGGGGAACATAGAGAGGCAATAAAAAAATACGGCCGCTGCAAGATTCATCGCAGGTCGTTTAATATTAAAGAGAAGTGTCCTCTTCAGATTAATGCGGAACTCGAATTTTAAAAGGATGGTTATGAAAGGTTCCGGGAGGATAAGGACAGGAAGAAGAGGAGAGGACATGGCTGTTACCTACTTGAAAAATATGGGCTATCGGATCATTGAGCGCAATTATAAATGTCTTTTTGGAGAAATTGATATCATTGCAAAAGATAGAGATACGGTTGTCTTTGTTGAGGTCAAAAGCAGGAAGTCAGAAGATTTCGGTGACCCCCAGACTGCGGTCGGATGGGAAAAGAAGAGAAAAATATCAATGACTTCCCTCAAGTATTTGGAAGAAAAACACCTTTACCCTTGCGATGCCCGATTTGATGTCGTCGCGATTAAAATACTGCCTGCCGGAAATACCATAGAACTCATTCAGAACGCCTTCGAACTCGCTTTTTAGCACCTGCCGGTTTTTTCAGCTTCAGAGAAGGGGCCATCCTGGACATACCTTTGTACCCATAGAACATGAAATCTCACTGTCAAAGGTATTGGGTCACGAGGGACTTTACATATCGCGCGATGGCGATACAAGACGTCAATCCGGGCGATTCAATGCCTATGAGATTTATCAGGCCGGAATGTCCTCTGTCTTTCTCGTCTTTAATGATGAAATCACGGTACGGTTCTCCCGGACCCTGGAGTTTCGGCCTGATACCGCACATATCCGGATGAAGGCTCTCTTCCTT
>DNUI01000148.1:19294-23391 GCA_003508565.1 Syntrophaceae bacterium | reverse complement strand
CCCAAATCGCGCGTGGCGTGAATGCCGAGACTCACGGTATTGTCAGGCGGTACGGGATAGATTAAGTGGTGCACCTTTGGCACCGGTGAAGCGGAGAAGTAATTCCCCTTGCAGTAATGCAGGCGATATCCATGGTGGTCGATATTCATGCCGGCCATAGCGGCAATTTTGTCGGAGTATAATCCGGCGCAGTTAATCAAAAGCTTCGTGCGGAACCTGTATTCACCTCTGTTCGTTTCCAGCTCGTAAGATCCGTTCTCGTTATAAATCGCCGTCACTTCCGAGCGAAAAGCAACGATGGCACCGTTGGATTCCGCATTTACGTAAAATGACCTCATGAGGCTGTGGCTGTCAATAATTCCTGTGGAAGGGGAAAAGATTGCAGCTTTGGCGATGACCTCCGGTTCAAGAGTCAGGATTTGCTTTTTCCCTAAAAGTGTGAGATCGAGGACGCCATTTCCCTCGGCATGTTTTTTGATGGATTCGAGTTTTTTACATTCTTCGTCATTTGTGGCGACTATCAGCTTTCCGATCCGTTTATAGGGGATATTCCGTTCCCTGCAGAGTTTATAGAGAAGCTGGTTTCCATCCGTGCAGAAGGCGGACTTCATGAATCCGTGGGGATAGTAAATACCTGCGTGAATCACTTCGCTGTTACGACTGCTTGTTTCCTGGCCGAAGCTGATGTTTCTCTCTACTACAAGCACCCGCTCATAGTGCGGGGAAAGCTCCTCCGCAATAGCAAGCCCGATCACCCCGGCGCCGATGATAGTGATATTGAAGGTATCGATGTCGGTCATTGATATCAGAAATGCGTCAGTGATGGTTTACCGATGGGATAGACATTGAAGCCCATTTTATGGCACTTTACGTGGTCGAGGATGTTCCTCCCGTCAAATAGTGCCGCCGGCTTGACCATGGCGTCATAGATTTTTTGATAGTCCAGTTCCTTATACATATTCCACTCTGTAATTACGGCAATGGCGTGACAGCCTGCGGCTGCGCTGTAGGGATCTTCTATAAAGCTGATTTTGCCATCGATATTTGCAAGGTCGACCCTGGCGTTTCTCAATGCCTGTGGATCCGTAATAACGACTTCTGCTTTTTCCTCTATGAGCTTCTTCGTAATAAAAAGCGCGGGACTTTCTCTCGTGTCACTTGTGTTGGCCTTGAAGGACGCTCCGAACAGGCATATCTTCTTATCGGCAAGGGTATTAAACATGGCTTTCAGCATATTCAGTGTAAAACGCTCCTGCTGATATTGGTTGATTTTTACCACTCCTTCCCAGTAGTCGGCAACTTCATTGAGGCCGTATTGCCTGCAGAGATAGACCAGGTTGAGGATATCCTTTTTGAAGCAGGACCCGCCGAAACCAACACTCGAATTAAGATATTTATCACCTATCCGTCTGTCCATACCGACCGCCCTTGCAACCTCGGTAATGTCGGCATCGGTTTTCTCACAGAGAGCGGAAATAGCGTTGATAGACGATATTCGCTGGGCAAGAAAAGCGTTCGATGTGATTTTGGAAAGTTCGCTGCTCCAGATATTTGAGGTAATGATCTTTTCCCGCGGTATCCAGTTGGCATATATTTCGACGAGAACTTCCCTGGCCTTAAGACCGCTTTCCGTCTCCCGGGAACCGATAAGAATGCGATCAGGGTTTTCCAGGTCTTTTATGGCTGTTCCCTCCGCTAAAAATTCCGGATTGGAGAGCACTTCAAAGGTAGAGGAATGGGCATTGTGCAATATATTTTCCATCGCTTGAGCAGTTTTCACAGGCAAGGTGCTTCTCTCGATCACAATTTTTGATGACTCGGAGTACTGAAGGATCTGCCTGGCGGTTTTTTCCCAGTATTGGAGGTCCGCTGCCATGCCGGCGCCTGCACCAAACGTTTTAGTTGGAGTGTTGACGCTCACAAAGATGATATCATTCTCCCTGATGCTTCTCTGTATGTCGGTGGTGAAGAAGAGGTTTTTCCCCCGGGTTGCTCGAATGATTTCATCAAGACCGGGTTCGTAGATGGGAAGTTCGTCAGAGTTCCACGCGTCGATACGAGTCGGATTAATATCTACAATGGTAACTTTGTACTGGGGACATTTGTATGCGATTATAGCCATTGTCGGACCGCCGACATAGCCGGCGCCGATACACAGGATATTTTTTTCGAATTTCATGATAACCCCTGTCGGTTAAATTACACTGCGAAAATATGCAATTGTGCTTTCAAGTCCTTCTTCAAGACTGATCCTTGGCTGCCAGCCAAGAGTTTCTCTGGCTAAAGAAATATCAGGTTTGCGCTGCATGGGATCATCCTGGGGCAGTGATTTAAATATGATTTTAGAGCGACTTTTGGTCATTCTATTTACTGTTTTGGCCAACTCCAGGATAGTGAATTCATCCGGATTACCCAGATTCACAGGACCGGAAAAATCTTCTCTACTTCCCATCATTCGTATGATGCCGTCCACCATGTCGTCAACATAACAGAACGACCTGGTCTGGGAGCCGTCTCCGTAAACGGTAATATTTTCACCTTTAAGGGACTGGACGATAAAATTACTGACAACACGTCCATCATTCAGGGCCATGCGAGCTCCATACGTATTAAATATTCTGACGATTTTTATATCCACATTATTCTGCCGATGGTAGTCCATCATAAGGCATTCAGCCGCCCGTTTCCCTTCGTCATAGCAGCTTCTGATCCCGATGGGATTGACCCTGCCCCAGTAATCTTCCTTTTGAGGATGAACTTCAGGATCCCCATAGACCTCGGAAGTTGACGCTAACAGGATTCTGGCCTTCACCCGCTTTGCCAGACCGAGGGTATTTATCGTTCCCATTACGTTTGTCTTGATAGTTTTGATCGGGTTATACTGGTAATGTATCGGTGAGGCCGGAGACGCCAGGTTGTATATCTGGTCAACCTCAAGAAAAATAGGGTTGATGATATCGTGTCTGATCAGTTCAAAACGGGAGTTTGTCAGGAGATGAATAATGTTGTCCTTGCTGCCCGTAAAGAAATTATCCAGACATAGGACTTCATTTCCCTGTTTGATAAGTCGATCACAAAGGTTCGAACCTAAAAAGCCCGCGCCGCCTGTAACAAGTATTCGTTTCATGAGTTTTTATGGTATTTTTTTTTTAATTCTGCTATTTAACGGAAACCTCCTTCTTATGTCAACAAGAAATATACCCTTAGATTTTGGACAATCTAAGGGCGTGGTCTCATGTGTCTTTTATGCAGCAGAATGATGATATAAAAAAAGGTATATTGTACATCGTGGCTACCCCGATAGGAAATCTCGAGGACATTACATTGAGAGCGATGCGCATTCTTAAGGAAGTACAGCTTATTGCTGCCGAGGATACAAGAAGGACAAGAAAACTGTTGAGTGCATATGATATTCACACCCCTTTAATGAGCCTGTATGAACAGGTTGAAGAGAAAAAGAGCGGTCGCCTGATCTCGATGTTGCGCGAAGGAACGAATGTAGCATATGTATCAGACGCGGGAACACCAGGTATATCCGATCCCGGTCATGTGCTGGTTGAGCAGGCCATTGCCCATGGTATCAGGGTTGTCCCTGTTCCCGGTGCGTCCGCGGTTATTGCGGCACTCAGCGTTTCCGGGTTACCCATTGATCATTTTATTTTTTATGGATTTTTACCGTCAAGGAAAGTAAGCCGAATAAACTTTTTGCGGTCAGTTGCAGAAGAAACAAAGGCGCTTGTAGTATACGAGTCTCCAAAGCGACTGATGGCATCGCTCAGTGATATAGAAACCGTCCTTGGCGACAGAAGGGTTGTTGTCTTGAGAGAACTTACAAAGGTTTTCGAGGAAATCCTTCGTGGAACGTTGAGCAGTGTTATTCGCACACTGCAGGGAAGGACTGTAAAAGGAGAAATAACCATAATAATTGCCGGGGAAAAGCAGACACTCCCGTCATATTCGGATAATGATATACGCGCCCGGTTTGAAGATCTGCATATCCACACGGATTTATCTCGACGGGATATCATCGGAAAGCTTGCACATGACATGAGAATATCCCGAAAACGAGTGTACCGGATTGTGATAAACCATGAGGG
>DNUI01000148.1:0-19135 GCA_003508565.1 Syntrophaceae bacterium | reverse complement strand
GAACAGTTATCCCGTGACATATCCTGAGGCAAAGTGAGGCTGATTATGGATGCAACATCAAAGCATAGTATGGGAGTGCTAAATGGAGGGGGCAGGGCAGTTGAGGACACCCGTGATCACGATATTATCATAGACGGTCGTCTATTGAAACCAGATGATAGGATTTATAGTCTCGTTGACGTAGCCGATCATACCATAGAAGGCGACTCCAAGAAAGATCGTGAGATTATTGTCATTGATGGCCGGGTGTATGAGAGAGTGTCCAGGCCTGACGATACGGTGTATGACCATACGGATGTTGTGGGAAAGGGTTCCGTGGGCCCGGTGTTTGATACAGGCCTTAATGAAGAGATAATGAAAAGGGTTACTGAAACTGCCGAAAGGATCGCAAAAGAGATGGTTCCGGAGATTGCCGAAAGGGTGATCAGGGAAGAGATAGATAAGCTGAAAAAATGACAAAGAAGTTTATTATTGTATTTGCACCCTGGATCTTCTTATTGCTATCTAGTGAGGGATTTTCACAGAATAATGTGGATATCCTTGTAGTGGACGCAGAGGGTAGAAGTGTCATAATAAATCATGACATGGAGAGTGCAAGGAATAACGCTATCCGTAATGCCCTGCAGAAGGTTGTGGAGCATGCGGTATTAACGTTAATACCGCATGCAACCGCTGCAGAAAAAGCCCAGATAATCAAAGATAGTATTTATGCCAAAAGTGATGATTATGTTCATGATTACAGAATTATCTCTGAAAAACAGGATCAGACAATCTATAAAGTTGAAATTAAATCAAAAATATCTGTGAGCACTGTCAGGGATAGTCTCCAGGCCCTGGGACTTCTCACGGTGGCGATGAACAAGGTTGCATTTACAACAGCAGTTATTTCGGTGCAGGGTTTATATAATTATGCGGATTATTCAAAGGTAAAAGAGCTCATGAAGACCAGGGTAAGAGGTATGAGGACTTTTCATCCTCAACGCCTCGAGGGGGGTATGGCAAAACTCGTGTTACATATTCAGGATGGCAATATTCAATCTGTCGCGGATGAACTCATGCAAACGGGACAATTTTCAATACGAAATATTAGTGCGGATCAAAATTATATGGAAGTTAATTATTTACAACAAAAATAAAGTTATTTAATTCCGCATGAAAGCACTTTTTAATTGTTTATACAGTCAACTGCTTCTATCGGTAATTATCCTGATGATGACTATGGGATGTACATCGATACCAAGCAAAGTGGATCCCGATTTTCATAAAAGCGGCACAAAGCTTATTGCCGTGTTACCTGTAAACAATCACACTAACGATGCAAAAGCGGCTCAGATACTAAGGGAGAAGGTTTTTAACGAACTGTATTTTAAGGGCTATCCCAAAATACCATTGGAGCTCATCGACGCAAAGCTTTCTAAAGTATATGAGGGGTATGCGGATTATAAGAGAGAAAATCTTTCTCCCAAGGCTGTAGGTGAGCTTTTAGGGGTCGATGCAGTCCTTTATGCGACTTTGCATGAGTGCTCGACTTCGTTCACGTATGTGTATGCACCAATACATGTATCCGTTGTGTTCGAATTGCGGAGTGCAAAGACCGGCGGAACTCTCTGGAGTTCCCGGTATGGAACCGTCAAAAGAAATTATGGACTTTCACGGGAACAGCTCGAAATGGAGTCATATCAGGCATATGAACCGGCGATTCAGGAAGTTGTTGATAAGGCCATGAAGACTCTTCCTGATTTTCCTGATCCCGTGACATAACATTTATTGTTCAGCACTAGTAACTTCAAAAAAGATCGGTAAAATTTTTACGCTGTGTATCTTTAAAAGATGAAAAATACTACACATACATAAGGAGACCCAGATGAAAAAGATAATAATGTTGTTATGCGTATTATCATTTGTGTTGATTGGTCTTGATCAGGTTGATGCAAAGAGGGTTATGGAGTTAAAAATTGGAAGAGGTGATGCGAAAGTCAGCATTGTAAAAGGGTCTGTGAAGGTTCTTCATACGGGGACTAAAAAGTGGCGTTCCTTGAAAGGAGGAGATGTTCTCAGGGCAGGCGACCAAGTCAGTACCGGATCTAAAGCGAAACTGGAGCTGTTCCTGCCTGATTATTCAACGGTACGCTTTGCCGGTAATTCTCATTTCAAGGTTCTCCAGATTGATTCCGGCAGCGAGACTCAGCCGAGAAAGATAAAGTTTCATATGGCTGTAGGAAAGACATGGGCCAATGTGACTAAAGCCGTAGGAAGGAGGGGTCAATTTGAGCTTCAGTGTGAGAATGCCGTAGCAGGAGTCAGGGGCACCATATATCGCGTGAATGTAGAGGATGATAAGTCAGCTCTGGTTAAGGTATATGATGGAGAAGTTCACGTTTCCGGAGGAGGGCCTCCCACGGAACTACCGAAGATGATCGGACCCCCCCATAAGATTGCGGGTCCCAAGCGGATTTCCGGTCCCCAAAAAGTCACTATGGAGGAATGGGTAGTCATTATTAAATCCATGCAACAGATAAGGATCGCTGCTGATGGAACGGCAGAGAAACCACGTGATTTTACCGAAGAGGAAGATAGGGATGAGTGGGTGGATTGGAACAAAGAGAGGGATAGAGAGTTAGAAACAGACTAGAATTCTCATGAATATGACAGATAGAACTGATTGATGAATATACCGAATCTATTGACGTTATTACGGATTCTTCTTGTTCCTATTGTCGTGATATTTCTTATGCAAGGCGCCTTTTTGAAGGCACTTATTGTTCTGGCTGTTTCGGGTATTACGGATGCCCTTGACGGTTTCCTGGCACGCATATTAAATCAGCAGACAGTGCTTGGTGCATACCTAGATCCCATAGCGGATAAAGCCCTCCTCGCGAGTTGCTTTGTGACGCTATCGATAAAGGATGTAATCCCGGGATGGCTCACTGTCATCGTTATCAGCAGGGATTTCATCATCCTTGTCGGTATTGCTATCCTGACAATCATGTCCATCCCGTACGAGATCCGTCCGTCATTTGTCAGCAAGATTACAACGGCGCTCCAATTGTTTACGGTTTTGTTTTTCCTTTTGTTTCGCATTGCTCCTGCATTTATTGACTATAGGTGGCTAATAGCTCTGCAATGGATCACAGCCCTGTTTACTATTATTTCCGGTCTGAACTACATGGTAAGGGGGATAAAATTAAATGCTTCCGCGGCATAAATCCTTGCGGATAGATTTGTTAAGTCTTTAATGTCAAAAACAATTCAATGCATACCTCGTAATCCCTGCTTTCCGGGAACGGGCTTGAGACGGGAGAAACTTCATAAGTGTTTCCTCAGGAAGAGATCACTACAAGGGTCTCGGAGTATGCCATAAAGATATATAAAATCATAATATTTGCTTGACATAACAGGGGATTGCTGTTAGAAAAATTGCCTTATTTTGGGGAATAAATCGATGTAGGCACGTAGCTCAGGGGGAGAGCGCCATCCTGACGCGGTGGATGTCCAGGGTTCAAATCCCTGCGTGCCTACCATTTTTTATGGGACATGAACAAGAATTAATGTTGGTGAGGGCATCAGCAGGGTGAAAGCGGTGATGCCCTTTCTTATAAAAACACTAATAAACCAGGTTTCGGTTTATGGAAAAAATCAAAATTACATTGCCGGATAACTCGATACATATGTATGCCGCCGGTACAAAAATTCATGAGATCGTAACATCTTGGAACAAAGAAAGTCTTTTTTCAACAGTTGCCGTGAAACTCAACAATGTGCTCGTCGATTTAAGCTACTCCGTGCATGAAGAAGCCACGCTTTCTTTAATTGACACTGCATCAAAGGAAGGTCTATACATACTGCGTCACAGCATATCCCATGTCATGGCACAGGCAGTCCAGGATACATTCGATGGTGTTCAAGTGTGTATAGGACCTTCTATAGAAGAGGGCTTCTATTATGACTTCGATTATGCCGATACCTTTGCCCCGGAAGACTTTGAAAAAATTGAAACCAGGATGCGGGAGATTGTTGCCGCCGATTATCCTTTTATTCGTCGAGAGGTATCAAGGACAGAGGCAGTTGCGCTGTTTGCAGACAAGGGTGAATCTTACAAAGTCGAGCTTATAAATGATTTGCCGGAAGATGTGAAAAAGGTGAGTATATACAGCCAGGGAGGATATGTGGATCTATGCCGCGGTCCTCACATTCCATCCACAGGAATGATCAAGGCCTTCAAGTTGTTAAGTGTGGCAGGGGCATACTGGCGTGGCGACGAAAAAAATAAAATGCTTCAACGGATCTATGGGACAGGATTTGCGAAAGAAGGAGAACTTGCCGAATATCTCCGTATTATCGAAGAGGCGAAGAAAAGGGACCACCGGAAATTGGGAAGAGAACTGGATCTCTTCCAGATAAATGATGAAGCGGGCGCGGGCCTGGTCATATTTCATCCCAAAGGGGCCATGCTGAGGGCGATTATTGAAGATTGGGAAAGGAAAGAGCATCTAAAACGGGGATATGAAATGGTCATGGGTCCTCAGATCCTGAAGGTTGATCTCTGGAAAAAATCCGGTCATTTTGATCACTACAGGGAAAATATGTATTTCACGGAGATAGAAGATCAGGGATATGGAATAAAGCCCATGAATTGCCTCTCCCATATGCTGATATACAAATCGAAAATCCGAAGTTACCGGGACTTACCCCTCAGGTATTTTGAACTCGGTACCGTTCACAGGCATGAGAAAACCGGTGTTCTTCATGGTCTGACCAGGGTACGCCAGTTTACTCAGGATGACGCCCATATTCTATGCACACCGGATCAGCTAAATAGTGAAATCACCGGCATTGCAGATTTCGTGAGTTATGCCATGAAAATTTTCGGCTTTGATTACGGTGTGGAGTTGAGTACGCGACCGGAAAAATCCATCGGTTCCGATGAAGACTGGGAGATGGCGACGGCGGCATTAGAAAATGCCCTGAAAGTGAACCACATGGTGTATGAGATTAACGAGGGGGATGGCGCTTTTTACGGACCCAAAATTGATTTTAAGCTGAAGGACGCCCTGAACAGAAAATGGCAATGTGCGACTATCCAGTGTGATTTTACCCTTCCGGAACGCTTTGATCTCAGTTATATAGGTGCCGATGGAGAGAAACACCGACCGGTAATGCTGCACAGGGTAATCCTGGGATCTATAGAACGGTTCCTCGGTGTGCTGATAGAGCACTATGCCGGAGCCTTTCCTGTGTGGTTATCGCCGGTTCAGGCGATATTGCTTATCGTCACTGACAGGCATATCCCGTTTGGCGAAAGTGTCTATACGCAATTGTGTGACGCAGGGATTCGCGCGGAGAAAGATTTCAGGAATGAAAAGCTTGGGTTTAAGATCAGAGAAGCCCAGCTTCAGAAAATACCCTATATGCTGGTAATCGGTGATCGGGAAGTGGAATCGAAATGTGTTTCTCCCCGCAAGCGGAATGGTAAAGACCTTGGCGGCATTGGCATTGATAAGTTCATAGAGCTGGTGCGGGGGGAATGCGAGCATTATCAATAAGAGTTGGTTCATTTCCGGGAAAATGCTATAATTTTAGGGATACAATGCGTCAGGCGGTCAGGGATTCAGGCTTGCAACACAATGGAAGCAGAACCATATTGGATTTATGAAGGATTTCGATATCAGCATCTAGTATTGCAGGAGGTGACATATAGCTAAGGATTTAAATATAAATCAGGAGATAAGGGCAACTCAGGTCAGAGTTATTGAAGAGGGTAAACAATTGGGCATTATGACTCTGGCGGAAGCACTTGATGTTGCTGCGAAGGCAGGTCTCGATCTGGTTGAAGTCGCACCCACTTCAACGCCGCCGGTATGCCGCATTATGGATTATGGAAAATTCAGATACCAGCAGAGCAAGAAACAGCAGGTTGCAAAAAAAAGCCAGAGTACCATTCAGATTAAGGAGATCAGAATAAGGCCGAAAACTGATGAACATGACCTGCAGGTAAAAATTAAGCATATTAAAAAATTCCTCAGCCAGAATGACAAAGTGAAGATTACCATGATGTTCAGGGGTCGTGAAATCGCGTACACCGACTTAGGCAGGAAAATCATGCATGATGTCCAAAATGAGCTTTCAGAGATAGGCAGTATTGATCAACATCCGAGGCTTGAAGGAAGAAATATGGTTATGATCGTGTCGCCGAAGAAATAAAGCGCAGGAAGGTTGAACACGAGATCTGAAATCCTGAGAAATTCATGATTCTAACATTGGATTTTTAGTTGGTGTGATTGTTTGAATATTGATATTATTCAAAATTTAGAAATGATACTTTAGTTCGTTGTAGATGAGGAGTGATGTAATGCCAAAGATAAAGACCCACAGAGGCGCGGCGAAGCGTTTCAGCCTTACAGGGACCGGTAAAGTAAAGAGGAATAAGGCGTATGCAAGCCATATCCTTACGAAAAAAACGACCAAAAGAAAGAGAAATCTGAGAAAATCTACCATTCTCGATGCGAGAGACACCAGGGGAATAAAGATGCTGATACCGTACATGTAGGTACGAAAAAGGAGTGTTCTGAAAACAATATTTTTTTATTCCGGTGGGTGAAAATAAGAACGCATAGTTTATAAAAAGCGGGGAGATCAAAAGAAATGCCAAGAGTAAAAAGAAGTGTTACTGCGAAGAAAAAGAGGCGAAAGATTCTGAAAATGGCGAAAGGTTATTTCGGAGCTCGGAGCCGTTTATTGAGAACAGCCACAGAAGCCGTAGAAAAGGCTATGAAATATGCTTACAGGGACAGGAGGGTTCGGAAAAGAGATTTCAGAAAACTATGGATTACAAGAATAAATGCAGCGGCGCGAATTCATGACCTATCGTACAGCCGATTAATCGATGGAATGAAAAAAGCGGGTGTAGAAATCGACAGGAAAATTCTGGCCGACCTTGCCGTTCATGATCCGCGAGGATTTTCCGAAGTAGTCAGTATTGCAAAGGGTAAGCTGCCAGCATGCTAAAAGAGCTTGAGGAACTTCAAAAGCAGGCAGATGCTGAATTGCTTGTTTCAAAAACTGAAGAGGAGTTCCTGGCATTAAGAACCAAATATCTGGGGAGGAAAGGCCTTCTCACAGGGTTTCTTCGTAACCTCGGCAATATAGAGCCGGAGAAGAGGCCTTTAGTAGGAAACCATTGCAATGAAATTAAAAATGCTATTACCGAGAAGCTTGATGATGCGCTGAAAGCGATCGCCGGTCTGAAACAGGACGACGAGCTCCTCCGTGACAGGATAGATGTGACACTCCCCGGCAGAAAGATCCGGGTAGGCAAACTTCATCCTATAATCCAGGTTAGTCGGGATATTTGTGAGATATTTGAGGCGCTTGGCTTTTCAATTGTCGAAGGCCCGGAAATTGAGCTGGACTATTACAATTTTGAGGCTTTAAATATTCCTAAAAATCATCCTGCACGAGATATGCAGGATACTTTCTACATAGAAGATAACATCGTTCTACGAACCCATACATCACCGGTACAGATCAGGGTCATGGAGAAGCAGCGGCCACCGGTGAGGATTCTTTCCCCCGGTCGGGTGTATCGACCCGATTCGGACATCTCTCACACACCCATGTTCCACCAGATTGAGGGTCTCCTGGTTGATAAAAGTATCACTTTTGGCGATTTGAAAGGTGTTCTTACATCATTTCTCAAACAATTATTTGGTGAAGGTACAGCGCTTCGCTTTCGTCCCAGTTTTTTCCCCTTTACCGAGCCGAGTGCCGAAGTTGACATCCGATGTGTCATGTGCAGTGGTGCAGGCTGCCGCGTATGCTCACAGACTGGCTGGTTGGAAATACTCGGGTCGGGGATGGTGGACCCAGAGGTTTTTAAGAATGTAGATTACGACCCTGAGGACGTGTCTGGTTTTGCATTTGGTCTCGGTCTTGAACGGATTGCCATGCTTAAATTCGGGATCTCTGATATCCGGTTATTTTTTGAAAATGACCAGAGGTTCTTGGAGCAATTTTAGTGGGAATGTAATGAGGATGGGGTTTGGAAATTCTTAGCTCGAAATCCTGTAGATTTGATAGTAATAGTAAGGACTTGATTGTATGTTAGCCAGCCTCAAGTGGCTTAAAGAATATGTGGAAATCAGGATTTCACCCGCTGAGCTTGTGGATAAGCTCACCATGGTAGGCCTTGAAGTAGAATCCATGAGGGAGAGAAGCCCTTCTTTTCGAAACATTGTAGTGGCAAAGATTCTTTCAGTCAAACATCATCCTCAGGCAGACAAGTGTTTTCTTTGTGAAGTGACGACAGGAGACACTACCTATCCTGTGGTGTGTGGTGCTGGCAATATCAGGTCCGGCAATGTGGTTCCCTTCGCGAAGGTTGGTGCCGTCATCCCTGGTGGATATACCATCAGGAGTTCAAAAATACGAGGCGAGATATCGGAGGGGATGCTCTGTTCAGAGGAGGAACTCGGTATCGGCGATGATTCCACGGGGATCATGATCCTTCCGGGCAATCTGCCTATCGGAAAAGACCTGTCAGAAGCACTCGACCTCACAGATGTTGTCCTCGATATCGCGATTACACCCAACCGTTCAGACTGTCTGAGCATCATCGGAATTGCCCGTGAGATTGCGGCAATAACAGGATCCAATTTTAGATATCCGGATATTAACGTAACAGAAAACGATGAAGACATAAAAAAAATTACCTCGGTTCATATCCTCGATCCTGACCTATGTCCCAGATATAGCGCCAGAATTATTAAAAATGTTGCGATAGGACCGTCACCCCTATGGATGCGCCAGAGACTGGAAGCAGTGGGTCTTCGCGCCATCAACAATATTGTTGATGTAACCAATTATGTGATGATGGAATTAGGTCAACCCCTGCATGCATTTGATTTCCGTTTTCTTGAGGAAGGGCGTATTGTGGTCAGAAGACCTCTATCGGGAGAAACGTTTGTATCTCTGGATGAGAAGGAGCGCATCCTTGAAACAGATACATTGATGATTTGTGATGGAGTAAAGCCCGTGGCTATTGCCGGTATCATGGGTGGACTGAATTCAGAAGTCAAAGAAGATACGGAGACCATCCTGTTAGAAAGTGCATATTTTGATCCGATCTCTACCCGAAAATCGTCCAAGTGGCTCGGAATGAATACGGATGCCGCATTCAGGTTCGGTCGTGGTGTGGACCCTGAGGGTGTGGTCAACGCGTCTGCCCGGGCGGCACAGCTTATGGCGGAAATCTCCGGTGGAACGGTGTGCAAAGGATGTATCGATGAGTATCCGCAAAAAGTGAAAAAGGCAAAAGACATTCCACTCCGTGTAAAAAGAGTCAATGATATCCTGGGGACTGACATCAAGGACGCTGAAATCGTCAAAATACTGAAGAGTCTCAATATGAAGATCTGTGAGGACACCAACGGTCACTATCGAGCAACCCCACCGACATACAGGGTAGACATTGAGAGGGAGATTGATCTCATTGAAGAAGTGGCACGGTTTCATGGGTATGATCGTATTCCCGTGACACTACCCCCCGGTTCCTCCGTGACGGTAACAAAGGATCATAAGGAAATTGTTAGAAAAAGATTACGGGAGATTCTCCAAGGTTCCGGTTACTCTGAGATAATCACATTCAGTTTTATTTCCCCGGGTTCATTGGATATGCTGGGACTCCCCGCGGGCGATGATCGTCGAAAAATTGTAAAAATAAGAAATCCGCTGACTGAGGATCAATCGGTGATGCGAACGACCCTCGTGAGCAACCTCTTGGAGACTATGAAGAAGAATGCAAATGCCGGTTGTTTTGACCTCAAGGTGTTTGAAATTGGCAGGGTCTTCTTTCATCAGCGCGAGGGAGAGCTTCCGAAGGACAAGAACATGTTCGGCTGCCTTATCTCGGGCATGCTGGATAATAATATCTGGCTATCAAAAACATCTACGGATTTCTATGACTTAAAAGGATGCGTAGAAAATATTTTCGATGGTCTAAAGATTCTGAATGGTGAATTTAGGTCTGATTACCGTGAGACTTTCCTGCATCCGGGAAAGTCCTGTGGAATATATGTTGATAAGCGATGTATCGGGTTTTTAGGTGAAGTGCACCCTGATGTCCTCTTGAAAATGGATCTCAAGAATAAGGTGTATGTATCTGAAATTGATATGGAATTATTAGCTGATTGTTTTACCGGCGATGTGTGCTATAAAGAATTGCCAAGATTTCCATCGGTTGTTAGAGATGTGGCCTTTGTCGTTGGAGAAGATTTGGAAGCGGATAAAATGCTGAATATTGCCAGGGATATGGGTAAAGAATTACTTGAAAAAGTAAGTGTTTTTGATGTATATTCAGGTAAAAGCATCACTCAAGGAAATAAGAGTGTGGGGTTAAGGTTTATCTATCGTGCTCCTGAGAGAACACTGACCGATGATGAGGTGAGCCAGGTGCACAGCGGAATAGTAAAGCACATTGTTGATTTGACCGGAGCAAAAATAAGGGGAGAAGGAAATTAGATATCTGCAAGATTGGGGGAGGTTAGAAATGACAAAGATTGATATTATTCAGGATGTGTACGAGAAGCTGGGGTTTTCCAAGAAGGATGCAGCAAGGATTGTTGAGTCGGTTTTTGATATCATAAAGGATAGTCTCGCTCGTGGTGAGAAGATCAAGATTTCCGGATTCGGTAACTTTTCTGTGAAAGAGAAGAAGTCACGCAGAGGGAGGAATCCCCAAACCGGCAGCGAAATAGAGATATCAGAAAGGAAAGTGCTGACTTTTAAATCGAGTCAGGTGCTGCGCAAGGCATTGAATAGTTAAAATAAACGCTCTGAGCAAATCTAAGCACGAAACCCTGATAGTGTGGTAGAGATACGTATCCTTACACTTCGCATAGGGAAGTAAGAACAGAATAAAAAATGAGTGGCTTTGTAAAAAGCTCCGGGCTGGTACTTTCTACGAGGCCGTCAGTCCATAAGACTGCGGGAATCCGAAATTCAAGCATTTCAAATCCAGGAATTGACCGGAAGCGCATTCCACATTGTACAATGCGCCTACGGAAAACTTCGAGGCACGAAGAGACATGGCCTTTCGGTCGAAGTTGTATGAATTTTACTTAGGCCAATTGACCTTACGAGTCGAGGGGTCTGCGTTTCAATTCCCCCCAACTGATTATTCTCTTGATTGGGAATCAACAATTAGGATTTTCCATGGATTTGTCAATCCCGGATAAGGAATATTTTCGTATTGGAGAAGTCAGTAAAATCCTTGGAGTTGATCCGTATGTCGTCAGGTACTGGGAATCGGAGTTTAAATCAATAAAACCGATGCGCACGAAATCTGATCAGCGGCTCTATAGAAAAAAAGATGTTCAGGAGCTGTTGATTATTAAAAATCTACTCTATACCGACAGATATACCATACGCGGTGCAAAGAAGCAGTTGCTGAAAATGAAAGGAGAGGTAATGCAGGAGGATGAAGTGCATTATAAGGACAGGCTTATTGAGATTAAAAAAGGATTACTGCAGCTAAGAAAAATAGTGAGTTAAAACAGAAAGAAAAATAGAAAGAATGAAGGGGCAGGCATTTTTTCTCGAAGAAAAAAACCTGCCCCTTCTTGTTAATGTTTTGATGATCTTTTTGATGCTTTAAGCGGATTGATTTTTTGCGTGGCTTCTTTGATTTCTCTTTTGATGTGTGTTGCAGTCGGACAATTTCCGGAAAGCCATTTGCTGGCAGGTTCAGGATAGACCTTACAGTACTGACCGGTCTCGCAATCTATGATTTTATTGCATCCCTCGCATTTTTCTATGATTGTGTGACAACTACCTCCATTAAATCCGCAGCCTTTCTTGGTCATAAAGGCGCACTCAGACCCAACCTTGATGGTTTGACAAACCATGGGAATCACCCCCCTTTCATAATTATTATTTTCTTAAATAAGATAAAGCCTATCTAAAAGTTGGGCTTAATAACAAAAAGAATAATTCATGTCAAGAAAATAATAGACACATTTAATGTCCGGTTGTGCAACAATATCTGGCGAAAATATCCTTATGAGGGCACATGTATCAAGGTCTCGAATTGACTTCATAGTCCAATCGTGTTAGGCATGCACCTCTGGAGAATGAAGAAGTGTGTATTACGAAGAATCGTTGAATCACGGAGGCTGCGTGAACTTGCATGGTAGAAATTAAAACATTTGAGATAAAAAATAAACTGGGTCTGCATGCAAGAGTTGCGGCGAAGCTCGTCAATGTGTCATCACGATTTAAAGCGAAAATATTTTTTGAAAGGGATGGCAAGGTTGTAAATGGAAAGAGCCTTCTCAGTATCTTGACGTTAGCCTGTCCTCTGGGAAGTCGTATCACAATCAGGGCGGAGGGAATAGATGCACGGGATGCTATGGAAGACCTCGGGAAACTCATAGAGGACAAATTTGGAGAAGATTGATGGATACTGATGCTGAGAAAAAAAGTTTTGTCCTCAAAGGGATAGGTGTTTCACCAGGTATCGTGATTGGAAAAGCTTACCTGTATGACCGTTTTGATGCTCAGGTTTCATTTTACAGGTTGCGTGATAAAAACCTTGTGGCCAAAGAGATCAAAAGATTCAGGGCAGCGCTTAAGGAGTCAGAAAAACAACTACTGGAAGTAAAAAACAGACTTTTCGAATTGGCCGGCCGGGAACCTTTGTATATTATCGATGTTCATATCATGATCCTGAAAGACAGGATGTTCATCAATCATACAGTGCAATACATAAGGAATATGTTGGTGAATGCGGAATGGGCCATGAAGATGACCATTGATAGATACAGGGAGATATTTGAAAAAGTTGAAGACGAGTATCTCAAAGGTCGAGTGAGCGATGTTCGATACGTGGGACAGAGGATATTGAGAAATCTATCGGGAGGCAAGAAAGAGGACATTCCAAAAATTGATGGTAAAGATATTATCATTGCTGTTGATCTTTCGCCTGCCGACACTGCACAGATGATGATTAATAAAGTGCAGGGATTTGCGACAGATATGGGAGGAAAAACATCCCATACTGCCATTGTGGCAAGGGCGGTGGAAATTCCCGCCGTGGTCGGTCTGGAATCCATCACGAAAAGAGTGCGCACCAACGATAACATTATTATTGATGGTGCTGCAGGGCTCGTTGTGGTGAACCCTGATCCAGAAATGATTAAGGTATATGAGGACAAACAAAGACATTTTGAAAAAGCCCAGGAGAATTATCTGAGATATGCCCGTCTTCCCGCGCTGACGGAGGACAATTATAAAGTAGAAATAGGCGGAAATATTGAGTTTATTGAAGAGATACCTTCCACCGTATCCCATGGCGCTGAGGGCATAGGTCTGTATAGGACGGAATTCATTTATATAAATAAAGAACAACTGCCAACGGAAGAGGAACACTTCTTACATTACCGAAGTGTTGTAAGTGCTGAAGGCTTACAATGGGCAACTATACGAACCTTTGATTTAGGTGGCGATAAGTTTTTCTCAGACCCCAAACTGGCCAAGGAGATGAATCCTCAAATGGGTCTAAGGGCCATCCGCTTCTGTTTGAAGGAAGTGGAGCTTTTTAAGGTACAATTGCGCGCAATCGCGCGCGCCAGCGCTTTTGGTAAAACGAGGATTATGTTTCCCATGATTTCGGGAATTGAAGAATTGAGGGAAGCAAAAAAAATCTTCTGTGAGGTAAAAAGAGATCTTCGTGCCAAAGGTATACCGATGGGTGAAGACATTGAGGTCGGAGTTATGATAGAAGTTCCTTCTGCTGTCGTGATTGCCGATGAACTGGCAAAGGAAGTCGATTTTTTCAGTATAGGAACGAACGATCTGATTCAATATGCCCTGGCGATCGACAGGATCAATGAAAGGGTAACATATTTGTATGAACCACTCCATCCCGCTGTCTTGAGGCTTATCAAGCAGGTGATTGACATAGGTCATAGAGCAGGTATTCGGGTTGCAATGTGCGGAGAAATGGCCGGCGAACCGGCGTATGTCATGATTCTCTTAGGGCTTGAAATTGATGAGTTGAGTATGAATCCATTGGCCATACCAAAAGTAAAAAAGATTATAAGGGCTTCGACCCTATCGGAATCCAAAAAACTATTGGAAAAAATTATGGCACTTTCATCGGCTTCTGAGATACGTGAATATGTCAGCGATTATATGAGTAAACGTTTTCCGGAAGAATTTCAGCTAAATGGGCCGTGAAGGTTAGAATAGTAAACATGTCGATTCTGTCAAAAATTAAAGCGTGGACGGAAAGAGGGGAATTTTTCGTTGGACGCCTTTACAGGGAGGACAATTTCCCCCTGTTCTGGCTCGTCAAGAAGGTATTGTCCAAAGTTGAGATCGCTGATGAATATGTCGAGGAATTGAGAAATCTCTCAGAAAAAGGGACAGTTGTATATGCCCTTAAAAATAAAAGTCAGCTTAACAGCCTTATCATTCGGGAGCTTTCCGCCAGAAAAGGCATTCCCATGCCCGTGTATTGCTGCGGGATTAATATGGTTTTCTGGCAGCCCTTCGCAGCGGCCCTCAGGGTTGTTTTTTTTAATCTGCTCCATTTCCTCTTCAAAATGGCCTTACCAGATGCCTGCAAGAACGGTTACTTGAAACGAACCGTCATGGAAGGGAAAAGTGTCGTAATCCATCTTGGAGGTTCGGAATTTTTCGAAAACCGCGTCGTCCAGGGAGCGGTTGCACAATTGATTGAGGCGCAACAAGATCTGAAAGTACCCGTCTATGTTGTCCCTGTCTTGATCACTTACGGGAGGAGAAGAGAAAAGGAAGACGAAAATATTATCAATATACTCTTTGGTCAGGCGGAAGACACGGATGCGGTGCGCCGTGTGATCACGTTTCTTAGATACTCAAACAAAGCCGCGGTTATACCTGCAGATGCGATCAATTTCATGGAAATTATTCATAAAAGCGAAGGCATGACGGAAGAGGCGATATATCATGATCTGAGGAGAGAACTGATAGACCGGATTGATGAAGAGAAGACGAGCATTGTGGGGCCTGTTTTGAAGTCAAGAGAAGAGATTATCAGCATGGTTCTCAGTGACAATGGCATCGGTCATGTTATAGATGATATGGCAGCCCGTGGGGCGAAAGACCATGATGCTCTTGTCAAGGATGCGAAAAGATACATACGCGAAATTGCTGCCGACTACAATGACATGTTTATCGAGCTCTGGTATAAATTCCTTACGTGGTTATGGAACAATATTTATGACGGTGTCGTAGCTGACAAGGCAGGGTTGGCAAAAATAAGAAACATATCGAAAAAAATGCCCTTCGTAATTATTCCCTGCCATCGCAGCCACATCGATTATCTCCTCCTTTCCTATGTTTTTTATGTGAATAATATACAGATGCCCTTCGTTGCGGCGGGTACTAATTTATCTTTCTGGCCTTTAGGATACATCTTCAGAAAATCGGGAGCCTTTTTTATTCGTCGCACCTTCAGGGGAAATGTGCTGTATGCGGAGGTCTTTGCCAAATATCTGGAAACCCTTCTCAAAGAGGGTCTTCCCATAGAATTTTTCATAGAGGGCGGAAGAAGCCGCAGCGGTAAGATGGTAATGCCCAAGTATGGCCTCCTTTCCATGCTCATTCAGGCGTACAAAAAGAAGGCCTGTGATGATCTGGCGGCGATTCCGGTTTACATTGGCTATGATCGGGTCATTGAAGAAGAGTCCTACCTAAAGGAACTGGGTGGTGCACCGAAAGCAAGGGAAAAGACGTCTGATGTGATCAAGGGCCGTAAATTTTTGAGAAAACGTTACGGGCGTGTCTATGTAAACATAGGCGAGCCGATCTTTCTCAAGTCATACCTTTCTTCCCAGGAAAAATCTTTTGAAACCATGACCCTGGAGGAAAGGCAGAGCCTTTACAGGAAGATCGGTTATGAAATTACTCTGGAAATCAACAAGGTATCCGTTATTACCCCGTTTTCTCTTGTTGCTGCCGGGTTGCTCTGCCGTGACCGCCGCGGAATATCTCACGACGACTTAATGGATGTGCTCAATGCATTCTATGATTATCTCAGCGACAAACAGGCAAGCTTTGCTGCAACCCTGATCCACAAGGAAAAAGCTTTTACTGATGCCCTCAACCTCTTTGTTCAGTCAGATGTTATATCCAAGATGGGCGCTGATGAAGAGGAGCAGGATGAAAGTGAAGAAATTGTGTACTCCCTGGAAGATGATAACCGACTAAATTTAGAATATTACAAAAATAACATCCTGCATTTTTTTATTCCCATAAGCTTCGTAGCCTTGTCTGTATTATCGAGCCGGGAAGATGTGATACCTTTGGACCAGATTGTGAGGGATTACCAGTTTTTTAAAAGACTTTTCTGGCATGAATTCATTTTTGACGACAAGAAGGACGATTTGGATGAAGTGAAAGATGTCCTCTCTTATTTGAGCAACAGGAACATGATTACCGGCTTGGAGCGTGATGGGCAGGCTTGTGTTGAAGTGAAGGGCAGGGGAAGGATGAGCCTCATGCCCTTTGCCGGTTTACTGCGCAACTATATCGAATCCTACTGGGTGGTGATGAGGGGGTGCCTGTATCTTAAGAAGGGGGCAAAACCGGAAAAAGAATGGATGAGGAAGATTCAGCGGCTGGGTGTCAAGATGTATAAGAAGGGAGAGATACGGAGGGCGGAAGCCCTTTCGCAGTCCAATTACCAGAGTGCCGTGATATTTCTTGAGGATGCGGAAATTGTGCATCTTTCAGAAAGCACTGACAAAAGTGACAAGAAGGAGTCGAAACTGTATAAAATCTCCGGTACCAAATTGGAAATGGATTCCCTCCGGCACAGGTTATTTGAATTCCTCCAGTGATTGGTCTCGAGGAAACTTTCTTCTTTCATCAAGGCATGAAACCTTATACGAAACTCAGGCAGTTTTTAATTGACATCCCCGGCCATACATGCTAAGGAGCGCCACGCAAATGGATAAGGATACGAAGAAAACGGCTATCCAGATGGCATATGCCAGCAGTGTGGGCATTGCCATGGTGCTCTTGATCTTCGGAGGTCTTTGGCTTGGCATCAAGGTTGATGAATCGTTTGGAACCGGATATACATTTACTATAATCTTTGTATTGATTGGCATTATCGCCGGCTTCCGAAATTTATATCAACTGGTGAAGAAAATTTCCCGAAATGAAAAACCGGTAATTAAGTATCTGAAAAGTGAACCCCATAGAAAGAGACCCCCTCCAAAAGAAACTTGAGATAACAAACTGGATCATCATGGGTATACTGCTCATGCTCAGCGGAATCTTTATGCCTTACAAGTTCACACTCGGCATGGTGCTGGGCGGTTTCATAAGCATTGTGAATTTTCACTGGCTGGAGAGGGATTTACGAAGCGTATTCGGCAAGCTTTCGGAGAGGTCGGGTTCGTTTCTCATGATTAAATATTTCCTCAGGTTTGCCGTTACCGGCGCTGCCCTGTACTTTATCATTACGGGGAATATCGTTGATATAGTAGGCTTACTGGTCGGGCTTTCGACAGTAGTTATTACGATGGTAGTTACCGCAATCGCGGCTTTTTCAAAAAAAAATTGTGTTGAGGAGGTCAGTTAAAAAAGATGCATGCTCTTTCATTTTTTGAATTCCTTGCGAGAGATTTTCACATTCCGACTCACGTGTCTTACGCATGGCTTGTCATGGTGTTCCTTATCGTGTGCGCCTATCTGGCGACGCGGCACATAGATGTTTTCCCGAGCAAATTCCAGAATTTTATGGAAGTCGTTATCGGCGGTATCGATAACCTGGTAAATGATACGATGGGGCACGAAGGAAGGAAGTTTTTCCCCCTTATTGCCACAATAACACTTTTTATCCTCATATCGAACCTGCTGGGACTTGTTCCCGGATTTGAATCACCGACGGCTAATTTGAATACTAACTTATCCATGGCGCTCGTGGTTTTCGTCTTGACTCATATCATTGGCGTGAAGGTACATGGCGCTAAGTATATAAAGCAGTTCCTTGGACCGGTATGGTGGTTGTCATGGCTTATTTTACCCATCGAAATTATCAGCCATTTGGTGCGTCCCGTATCACTCACGGTCCGGTTATTCGGAAACATCGAGGGCGGGCATATTGTGGTGGCCGTGTTATTCTTGTTGGCTCCCTGGTTTATCCCGTTGCCGATTCTCGGGCTCAAGATATTCATCTCCGTAATCCAGACCCTTGTTTTCATGCTCCTGTCCATGATGTATATCGTCGGTGCCATGGAAGAAGCACATTAAAACTCTTCAACATGTACATCAATAGAAAAGGGGCCAAACCTGTTGTTAATGGTGAGGCCCTTTTTTTAATGCATATGGAGGGGTTGTGTTGTTCTCAGGGCAGTTAACGAAAAATGCCAGAATGCCCTACCCTGCAGACGGGAAGTATCACGCCGTTATGGGCGTCTCTCATGTTCACGGACAGTCGCTTCACACGGAGGCTGCCGGGTGAAAAAGACCGGTCGGTCTAAAGACTGCCTTCATGTCTTACGGTATCTTTGCACCTCTTTTCTTCTTTTGTCTTCATTATGCCTCGTGACAGAGATGAGGGAGGGGGCTTCCCTATAGTCAGAATCTTGGAGACACCGCCCGGGTTATAGGGGAGCAACTCATAGTTTTCGCACCCTGCGGCTCTCACAAAGTTGGCTATCTGCTCCAGGTTTTCCTTGGTTGCCGTGATGCCCGGTACAAGGGGTGTTCTGGGAACAATTATCTCCTTTCGGTCATCTGCCAGGGAGATGAAGTTATCCAGTATTCTCTCGTTTCTCACGCCCGTGTATTCCCTGTGTTTTCGTGCATCGAACAGCTTGATGTCATAAAAAATAAGATCGATAAAGGGGAGTAATTTCCGCCTGAACTCTTGCATATCAAAGAAACCTGATGTTTGGATCGCGATGTGGATGCTGTTTTGTTTTAACTCCCGCATTAGTTCGCTGAGATAATCCATGTGGAGCGCGGGCTCTCCTCCGGAAAACGTTACCCCGCCGCAGGATGTCTCATAAAAGATCCTGTCCTTCAGTAACTCTTTTACCAGCTCTTTTCCGGTATAGTGTTTTCCCACGATTTTCAGTGCCGT
>DNUI01000176.1 GCA_003508565.1 Syntrophaceae bacterium | reverse complement strand
ATACGGAAGGCGGTGTTGATATCGATCACCTCCGTGAATTGATGACGGAAAACGTTGCCGGTCTCATGCTCACGAACCCCAACACCTTAGGGCTCTTTGAACGAAATATCGAACACGTTGCGAAGGTTATTCATGATAAGGGTGGATTTCTTTATTGCGACGGCGCCAATGCCAATGCCTTTATGGGCATTACGAAGCCAGGGGATTTAGGTTTTGATGTGATTCAACTCAATCTCCATAAGACGTTCTCAACCCCGCACGGCTGCGGCGGTCCCGGCAGCGGGCCGGTGGGTGTAAGGGAAAACCTGGTTCCGCACCTGCCAATACCACGCGTTATTAAAAAGGGGCACAGTTATGACTGGGACTATAAGTATCCGGAGAGTATCGGAAGGGTAAGGGCCTTCTATGGCAATTTTAATGTAATGGTAAAGGCGTATACGTATATCCGATCTCTGGGTCCCGAGGGTTTGAAGAGGGCAAGTGAAATTGCCGTTCTGAATGCCAATTATGTGAAGGAAAAGTTAAAGCCTCATTACGATATCGCCTTTGACCGGATCTGTATGCATGAGTGTGTCTTTTCCGGAAAGCGGCAGGTGAAGGAGAGCGGAGTCCACACCTCGGATATTGCCAAGCGTCTTCTGGATTATGGCTACCATCCACCGACCATATACTTCCCCTTGATTGTACCCGAGGCAATTATGATCGAACCCAACGAGACGGAAAGCAAGGAAACCCTGGACACCTTCTGCGAAACAATGATACAGATAGCCAGGGAAGCGAAAGAAAATCCTCATCTTGTCAAGACGGCCCCTCTTACTACTCCCGTGCGACGCCTGGATGATGTGAAAGCGGCCAGGGAGCCTGATGTATGCTGGGGAAAAGCACGGACAGGGGGCAAGACGTAGATGAGAGAGAGAAAGTAGAATACGATGGACAGAAATAAAATTATTAAAAAACTAAAAGATATCAAGGATCCCGCACAGAGAGACAGGATCATCTGGGCGTTGGACGGTAAGGAAAAAGAAGTAATGGGCGAGAAGCCGACTCCGGTGGCACCGCAAAAGAGTGCGTCGACTCCTGCCCCTGAACGGGCGCAAAAATTTCCCCAGTTTCCTGTGAAAACCCGAAAAATTATCAATTATCTCTTTCCCGGTCTTTTTATTTTTTTTGGTCTTATGAACATCGTGCAGGCATTAATGCATTTTCACATAACGGGACAAATTGAAGACGTAATTCCCAAACTCGTCCTGGGAGGAATATTTATCCTGTTCGGTATGTTCGGTATCGTGAAGGCCAGGAAACAGGTTCAAGGCACAGATGCAGATCAAAAGGAAACCTGAATGGTTAAAAGTAAAACTTCCGGCTTCTCGTGAATTCAAACACGTGAAGGGGATCCTGACGCATTTTCATCTCCACTCCATCTGCCAGGAGGCACGTTGTCCTAATGTGACCGAATGCTTCCACTCTGGAACGGCCACGTTCTTAATTCTAGGGAATATCTGCACCCGCAATTGCCGCTATTGTAACGTTCAGCATGGGACACCCGAAGGAGTGGATGAACATGAGCCGGAACGGCTCGCCCAGGCGGTGAAGAATCTGGGACTTCATTATGTAGTCATTACCTCAGTTACACGGGATGACCTGCCTGATGGGGGGGCAGAGATTTTTGCCCGCTGTGTAATAAACCTTTATCAGAAAGTGCCAGGATGCAGGGTCGAAGTCCTTATTCCGGATTTGCAGGGCAATTGGGATGCCCTGGAGTGTATAATCGAATCCCGGCCTCACGTCATTAACCACAACATGGAAGTTGTTCCCGCTTATTTCAGAGATATCAGACCGCAGGGGAACTACCATGTATCACTGGAACTACTTCGTCAGGTACATAACTATAGCAAAAAGACAATAATCACCAAATCAGGCTTTATGGTGGGTTTTGGAGAGAGTGAAGATGATATCATGGGGATGCTTCGTGACCTGGCTTCTGTTCATTGCACATGTGTAACCATTGGCCAGTATCAGCAACCTACACGCAACCACTGGCCTGTCATGAAATATTACCACCCCGACGAATTTGAAGTGATCAAAAGGGCAGCATATGACATGGGGTTGAAGCATGTGGAAGCCGGTCCTCTGGTCCGCAGTTCCTATCATGCCGCGAATATCCTGATGAAATAACGTTAGTAAATTTCCAATGTGTCATTTCGAACCATTCGCGTTTGCCAAGAGCAAGCGTCGGGAGAAATACCTGCCCCGATCGAAGAGAGATCTTTAAGATTCCTCAGCTTCGTTCAGAATAAAAGATGGGTGAGGCTCCCGCGTCGCTTCTTCCTTCGCAATGACATGATGAGTATTTCCGGAGGTTTCGAAAAATCGAACAGATAGGATTTCATAATGTCTGAAACATACGATCTTATTGTTATCGGTGCCGGTCCCGGCGGTCATGCCGCGGCTGAACATGCCGCGAGATGGGGGGCCAGGGTTGCTATTATTGAGAAGAGCCAGTGGGGTGGTACATGTACTTACAGGGGCTGCATCCCGACAAAGGCCTTGCTGGCCTGCAGCAAACAATACGTGAATCTCAAGAAACTGAAGCGTCTTGGCATTTCACTAGGGGGTGTATCCTTTGACTTCACCTCAATGAAGCGCCATCAGAGGCAGATAATTACCACTTCGTCCCTGGGTGTACAGAAATCTCTCAAGGATGCTGGAGTTGTCCTGAAATCAGGGGAAGGGAAGATTATTGCTCCACGGGAGATAGAATGGATAACGCCACAGGGTGATGCACATCGTCTCATGGCCGATAATATCATTATTGCCTGGGGTTCAGAACCGCTGCTACCACCCGGCATTACACCATCTCGACGTGTTGTTACATCCGATGGTTTTCTGGCGATGGAAGCATTGCCGGATTCCGTCGTGATTGTCGGGGCAAGTGTGATCGGTGTCGAGTGTGCGACGTTTCTCGCCGAACTGGGTGTAAAAGCGACTCTTGTTGAACTTTTTGACCGGGTCCTTCCCATGGAAGATAAAGAAGCCGCTGATTTTTTACAGCAAGAGCTGCTCAGGCTTGGTATTGTCATTCATACATCGACCAGGATGGAAACAATAGCGGAAACGCCGAATGGAGTATCTTTGAACGCGACGCATGCTTCGCATACCCTCAATTTAAATGCTGATTATGTCCTCGTCTGTACCGGCAGAAAGCCCATTTTGTATATGGATGAATTGAATCGCTGCGGAATTGAATATGATCAGAAGGGAATCATCGTCAATGAAAATCATATGACCAATAAAGACGGTTTCTACGCGATCGGCGATGTTACCGGTGGTATCATGCTGGCCCACAGGGCGATACAGCAGGGCAGGGCTGTCGCTAGTTATCTCTATGGTGATCGCTCGATCATTCACAGAGAGGACGCGGTACCCTCTGTTATTTATACTCATCCGGGTGTGGCCCGTGTCGGGCTTACCGAAGAACAGGCCTTGGAGCGGGGTTTGAAGGTGGATATAAAGAAGGTGGAATACGCGGCCAATATCATTGCCAGAGCGGAACAGAAAGGAAATGGGTTTGTAAAAACAGTCTTCTGTGAAGACAAATTAATCGGGGTGACGATCGCAGGAGATGATGCATGTGAATTAATTGCTTCCATGGCACTGGCCGTCACCAATAAAATAGGAATGAAGGAATTGAAAAACTGGATTATTCCCCATCCTACCCTCAGTGAAATATTGAAACTTCTTTAAGCTTTTATGAAAAAAATAATAACACTCATTGCGGTACTCGCGCTTTCTTCCCTTTTCTGCGTAGCAGATTTGCATGGTGAAACAACGCGTACAGAAGAATTCATTCACGAGCCCATATTCAACAGCAAAATTTACCTGCACCAATCGGGAAGAAAGCATGCAAAAAGCGTTGTGCTGGTGCATGGAACGGGGGAGGAGGGAGCCAGAGTCTGGAAGGACCTCATACCTGAACTAGAAAAAAAATATCATGTCGTTGCTTTTGATCTTCCCGGCTTTGCCCGTTCAAGCAAGGACAACAAGCTGTATT
>DNUI01000281.1 GCA_003508565.1 Syntrophaceae bacterium | reverse complement strand
CAGCCCTTTCCATCAGCTTTCCGCAAAATTTACTCACTAAATCCCTGTATGAATCGTCACGCTGCATAGTGGGGGCATATGATTTCACAAGTTCCATCTTTTTGAAAGCCGCGTACAACTTCTCATGATCTATAAGCTTGCCGGCTTCGTCGAAATAAATCTTCCCCACCTTTTCCTTAAGGTTCTCCAGTTTTTTCAATAACGCCTGGTTTTCCGGTTGATATTCGGAAGCCTTTTCATACATGAAAATGGCGTGACTCCAGTTCTGTGCCTGTTCCGCTTTATCAGCCCCGGCAACAAAATAGTCTACGTTATCCTTGGACCTCGCGTCCTGGTAAAGCTTTCCTATATCATGATACCCGGGATTGATATCCATGGCAGCCTTAAATGCCTGTGCCGCCATTTTCCAATCTTCCTGTTTGCTCAATTTGATTCCCTGCTGATAAAGCTCCTTTACAATATTCGCGAGTTTATCCCCCGTATCTTCATAATTGGGTGAGATTGCATTGACCTGCTTGAATTTCCCCCATGCTGCCATCCAGTCCTCTTTTTGCATATCAAATTCAGCCTGGCTATAGAGCGATTTCACGGTTTTATTGAGAGTATTGATTTTTTCTCTGAGATTCTCATGAAAAATTTTGATATCATTGTTATGGGGATCCAAATTGTATGCAAGGCTGCTTTCTTTTGCAATCTGCTCAAGGGCTGGTATATACTGCTCTGGAGCCTTCGCTAACGCCGATTTGGCTTTTTCATAGTGACCTTTAGCCGCTTCCTGCTTTGCTTTCAGCAGAGCATCTTTATATTCCTGCTTATCAGGTTTTTCATTCAGTGCCTTCTCAAAATACCCGATAGCGTCATCCCATCGATTTGCATTGCTCAACTCCATACCGGTTTTATAACTTTCACTTACCGCACAACCTGATAGAAAAATCAGAATTAGCACTCCGATAATAGACATCCGATATTTTCTAACTTTCATTACGGCCTCCCTCACATAATAATTTCGGAAATAGAATTACCGTACTATTGTTGCTTCAATCTTGTTTTGCGTTATATCCGTAATTTTAATTTTTTTGCCACTTAACGTAATCGCAGCGATATCATCCGCGAGACTCTGCGTATTCCCCCTGATTTCAACATCCAATTCAGCCTCACCGTTCCTGTATGACCGCTGATGGATCTGTTTTACTCCTTTTGCTTCTGTGGATAAATGCTCTTTGAAACGTGACAACTCACGATATGATTTCAACCCCGAAACTTCCACCGTGACCGTCGCTACATTTGTCAATTCCGATGACCATCGTTCCAATATCTCCTCTTTCATGCCCTTTGCAAGCTCTCTTGCCGTTTCTTCAGTAGTAACTTTCACTTCCCCTTTACGTACCTTGCTATCCGTTGCAATAACCTCCCCTGTATCCCCGTTGATAACCTTCGCCGATACTGTAATTTCATTGGCAGATATTTCAACGTCACCCATCTTGAACAATTTTGTGACGACTTCCACATTGCCTACAATGATAATTTCCGCACCATAGCTTTTAGCAATTTTTTTGATGCCTTTACGATCACCCGTTAAATTTCGTAAGTCCTCGCTCCCTTTAATTATTTTTGCTGATTCAGCATCGATAATTTTAAAGCCCTGCGCGATAAAATATCTCGCCATCGAGGATTCCGCTATTGCATCCTTCTGGGCACGATCACTGAATATAAACATCAGGCGGGGTTTCGATTTTCTCAGCATGATGAGATCAACCGCGGACATGCGGTCCCTCAGTTTACCGACACCGATATCGGCCTCGATCGTTACTTTATAATTATTGCCTTCTCTCTCCTCAGAAACTACTTTATAGGAATTGATAAATCCCTTTGACTCCGACAAGATTTGATCCAACTTGACTTGATAGTTCTCTATCTCTGAAACACTGGTTATCATGACACCAACTTTTTCTTCAACCGCGTTGCGCTGTGCATTGTCAATTGCCCTATCCCTGGCAATGTCAACGGCACCTTTATGGATGGTAGCCATACCCACTGCCCTCAATTTATCCTGCGCGTGGGTGCTAACAAGAAAGATTAGAATACTGAGAGCAGCCGCTGTTATAATAATCGATTTCTTCATATTATCCCTATATAGTGTTTAAGATAACTCACATGGGTTGACTGTAAGTCTTACAGAATAACTCTTAGACTTCTATAAATGCTGTGCAAATAGTATAAAATATGGAAGGGAATTTACAGAAATATACTGAAATCACTCTATGGTGTCAAGATTAATTCCAGATACTTTATAAGCAATTACGGCATCTAATGAAACTGCTCGGCAGCGAACTGTGGAAAAGTTTCGATCCTTAAAAAAATGTTACCCATTCGCTCGCATTCTCAGTGGACCGATACCGGGAATGCCCTCGCGACCGGATTCAATGTCTCACTAATAACCCATTTTACTTATATAATCATCCACGGCAATCTGCCAATATCTCATTGTCTTCCCTGTAGTCTCAAAAAATTTCCGGCACGTAAGTACACTGTAGTGCGGGCGCTTTGCCGGTCTTTGCAGAGCATCAGATTTAATGGGCTTCACGGTCACATCGGTGACACAGGCGCTCTTCAAAATTTTTACCGCAAATTGATACCAGCTGCAATTTCCCCGGTTTGTAATGTGATAAATTCCGGTATGCCGACCTTCAATCAACAATTGAACCGCAGCTGCCAGATCCCACGTGAATGTTGGTGAACCGACCTGGTCATCAACAATGTTCAATACCTTTTCTGTTCTGGCCTTTTCAACGATTGTCTTGACAAAGTTTTTCCCGTTTTTTCCATAAAGCCATGCGGAACGGATAAGGAGAAAATTATCAGAAAATTGCTTCAAGTACTGTTCTCCCGCAAGCTTTGACTTGCCATATACATTGATAGGATTACATTTATCGTCCTCTTGATAAGGATTCCTTTTCATGCCATCAAATACATAATCCGTACTGAAGTGAACTATTTTTATTCCTCTCTCCCGGCAGGCTAATGCGATATTTTTCACTCCTTCAGCATTCACAGAAAAACATGTATCGCTGTCAGATTCGCAACAATCGACATCGGTGTACGCGGCTGCATTAATAACAACATCTGGCTCGATCTCTGAAATTGCTTCTGTGCACGCTTCTTGTGAAGCAATATCGAAATCTTCTATATCCTTGCCTTCTACTTCATGAAAGGCAAAAAGCCTCAGAAAAAGATCACTCCCCAGCATACCTTTATGACCCAGAATCAAAATCTTCATTTGTATCTCACTTCCTCAGTATTTCACTTCTTTAAGGAAAAGCCCGTATGCAGGCGCTGTTATACCCGCACGCCTTCTATCCTTTGCCTCCAAAATACCCTTAAACTCCATGAGGGATAATTTGCCCCTGCCTGCATCAACAAGTGTACCCACTATATTTCTTACCATATACTTCAAGAAACCATTGGCTTCTACATAAATTTTTATCATACTGTGCTGGTTCATCTCCACATCTATATTCAGCACCGTTCTCACATGATTCTTAACGCCGCAATTCGTGCCGCAGAAGGAAGAAAAATCATGTGTTCCTATAAGGAGTTGAGCGGCTTCCCTCATCTTGCCTGCATCGAGGGGCTCACGGACAAACCAGGCATAGTGCCTATATAAGGCCGCGCGCACCGGACTGTTTACTATCTGATACAAATACACTTTGCTTTTCGCATCATACCGTGCATGGAAAGCCCCATCCGTCTCCATAAGGTCCTTCACCACAATATCCCCCGGCAGGAGGCTGTTTATACCCATGAGAAGGTTTCTCGTCTTTATATTAGAACTCGTCGCAAAATGCGCAACTTGGTTAATCGCATGAACACCCGCATCCGTTCTCCCTGAACCAATAACCCTGATGTCTTCCTGTGTAATAGTGCTGATACACTCTTCGAGAACCTGTTGGATTGTGGTCCTGTCAACCTGGTATTGCCACCCATGGTATTGCGTCCCCTCATACTCCAGAACCATCTTTATAATACGCATGCTGCCTTCTTGCACGATATCGCCATGAACCATAAAAAAAGGGGGTTGTATCTCCCCCTTTTCTCTATCCTTCAAATCCATAATCAGCGGGGATTGTCAGAACCCTGAAGAGCCTCGATGGCCGGGAGAGATTTGCCCGCCAGAAGCTCTATGGACGCTCCGCCGCCAGTTGATATATATGTGATTCTATCACTTTCACCCGCCTTACGAATTGCCACATCCGTATCCCCTCCCCCGGCAATGGTAAGGGCATAGGAATTGGCTACACTATGCGCCAGAGCCGAAGTTCCCCTGCCAAACGCATCGATTTCAAATACTCCCATGGGGCCATTCCATATAATGGTTTTGGCATTACTCAATGCCTCAGTGAAAAGGGTAATCGTCGCGGGACCGATATCAAGCCCCATCCATTTGGCGTTGATTTCCTGCACCGGTACAATTTTCGTCTCCGCTTCGGCACTCATACCCTCGGCAATAACACAATCGACGGGCAAATAAAACTTCACCCCCAGTTGCCTGGCCGTTGCCATGATCTCCTGAGCTTTTGGCATAAGTTCCTCTTCGAAAATGGATTTGCCGATTTCATGTCCCATCGCTTTTAAAAAAGTAAAGGCCATCCCGCCCCCGATAATCATTTTGTCGACTTTTTTTATGAGGTTCAGAAGGGGTTCAAGTTTCCCGGATACCTTCGAACCCCCAATGATAGCAACGAAAGGTCTGGCGGGATTTTCCACGGACTTCTTTAAATAATTAAATTCCTGTTTGATCAGAAATCCCGCACCATACTCTTTCATATATTTGACGATTCCCACGTTTGACGCATGTTTTCTGTGGGCGTTTCCAAAGGCATCGTCAATATAGACATCCCCCAGGCTGGCCAGTTCCCTGGCGAATTCATCACTATTTTTTTCCTCTTCTATATGAAACCTCAGGTTTTCAAGAAGGACAATATTTCCCGGAGCCATTCCTGCAACCAATTTTTTGACATCATCACCGATACAGTCCTTCGCCAATATGACTTCTTTATTGAGAAGTCTTGATAATCTTTTCGCCACCGGAGCAAGACTGAATTCAGGCGTGACCTTCCCTTTCGGGCGTCCCAGGTGAGACATGATAATTATTTTGGCTCCCTCATCGAGAGCATAATTAATTGTTGGAAGAACTGCCCTAATCCTGATGTCATCGGTAATGTTTAAGGAACTATCCAAAGGAACATTAAAATCAAACCGGAATAAAACTCTTTTCCCCTTGAGATCAATTTCATCTATAATTTTCATGGCGCCTCCTTTCACTCATTATCACATCGGTGTAATACAGGTTCCCAGGAAAATAGCCGTAAAACGTATACCGTATGGTCCTTTTCAGGTCAATAGTGAAATCTCACCTTTTATTGTAGTATCATTGATTATATTTTTTACAGACACTTCTCTTTCTGAAAATATGTTTTTCTATCTATAGCCTCACCACAATAGTTCACCAGGCAATCAAGATTTTATGATGAGCAGGGAACGTCACTGATGAGGACGCGTCACCCGATCATTTTTCTGTTGATTATCTGCAGTGCTTCATCTATATTTAAAGGCACATTAACAGTTATAGCAGGGGGTCGGGGTCGATCCCCGATAGGTTATAATGGTACTACTTAATAAGATAAATTTTTTGATGGTGCTATCGTTGGCGTTTATCCTCATCGCCTGTGCACCGGTTCTCTCAGATAAATCTCTGCGCGAAGCGAACCTGTCTGTCTCCTTTCAAGAGCTTCAGAAGAATCCAGACGCATACACGGGCAAGGTGATCATTCTGGGGGGGAGAATCATATCGACCACAGTGAAAAAAGAGGAAGCCTGGGTAGAGGTGCTTCAGCAGCCTCTGGACCGTCAGTACAGACCTGAGAATAGAGACATTTCCTATGGTCGCTTCATCATAGTTTTTCAAGGCTTTATCGATCCTGCCATCTATGCCCCTTACAGGTTAATCACTGTCGCCGGGGAGGTTACGGGAAAGAAGATCCTCCCGGTAAAAGAGATACAGTATATCTATCCTGTCCTTTCCCCGCGGGAGCATGCTCTAATCAAGCCGGAAGATTATTATGATAGCCAACCCCGGTTCCATTTCGGGTTCGGACTAGGAATCTTTCGGTAGGCTGATACCCATAGTGTACGCCGCACGGCATGGTGCATGAGGCGGCTCCATCGTAATGAGATCACCATGAAAAGCGATCGTATCATCCTTTTGGCTATTATTGTTTCCCTTTCCTGTTCACCAATATCCCAAGAAATCATTACGCAGGTTGATCAGACCCTGACGCTCACGGAAATCCTGAAAAGCATGGATCACTACAAGGGAAAAATGGTGTTATGGGGCGGTGTCATCGTGGAAACGATACACAGGCCTGAAGAGACACTTATCATAGTTACGCAGACCGCCTTGGATTACGAAAAAAGACCGAAAAACCCTGATCAGTCAGAGGGTCGGTTCATAGTGATAAAAAGAGGGTTTCTCGACCCCGCGATATATGCGACGGGCCGCACGATAACTGTAGCAGGGGAGGTCTCCGGAAAAGAAGAGCTCCCTCTGGGGGAAATTCTATACGTATATCCCGTTGTCACCGCCACTCAGTTGATTCTCTGGCAAAAGCTTGAATATCCACCTTACTATTACGATCCATGGTACTGGGAGCCATACCCTTTCTGGGGACCTTATCCCTATTATTATCACCATCATCATCATCACGGTAACCGATACCGTATTCGCAGATAAATAATACCAAAGGCTTATTCATCTCTAAAGATAATTTCGTATTCCTTGAATTCTGTAACTATCCTCACTTGCAATTCCATTTCTAAACCTATTTCCACCCTGAGGGACAAAAGGAGAATACTCTCAAACATACCCATCAAAAAGAACACCTCGTCAGGCTTCGCAGAATCTCCCCAATTAAAAGATCTCTGCCGCTGTCATTTTGGTCTTCTTATCCAGTCGCGTTTTCTATTGCGTTCAACAATGCTTCATGTTCTTTAGTGGATTCGGAATTATGAGTATTTGTCTAAGATATGCTTCCTGGAGTCAACATGTCTGCCTTTATTCCACGAATGCAAGAATTCAAGTAGTAAGATGGAATAATTTCTACTGTAGCGAACGGTATCTTGCAGAGAACCATCAATTCGAGATTGTTTTATACAGCTTGACCGGCTTAGGTTGCTGCTTTTTGCGTAAGCGCAGGTTGAGCATTTCCACGGCTACGGAAAACACCATGGAAAAGTAGATATATCCCTTCGGGACATGGACGTCAAAGCCTTCGACGATTAAGGTTACCCCGACGAGAATAAGAAACGACAACGCCAGCATCTTAATGGTTGGGTGAGCGTCCACAAAATCGCTGATTGGTTTGGCGGCAATTAACATTACACCGATAGCGGCGATGAGGGCGATGACCATGATGGAAACATGCTGTGCCAAACCTACGGCGGTGATGACCGAATCAAGAGAAGACTACATCCAGGACAGCAATATGAGATAGAACGTAGCCATACTTGCTTTCCCATGTTTAAGAGCGGTTTCCTGAACTCCTTCCAAACTGTTATGGATTTCATGGGTCGCTTTCGCCATCAGAAAAAGACCGCCGCCAATCAGGATAATATCGCGTCCCGAAATATCAATGCCGAGCACTGAAAACCAGGGTTCCGTTAGACCGATGACCCAGACGATTGAAAACAAAAGGGCCAGACGCATCAACATTGCCAGAAGAAGCCCGGTATTTCTGGCGATGTTGCGCTTTGTTGCAGGCAGGCGCCCTACAAGGATGGAAATGAAAATAATATTATCGATGCCCAGGACGATCTCCAGAGCCGCTAAAGTTCCCAGGGTAATCCACCCCTCAATACCGGTCACCCAGGAAAACATGTTTTGTCCCCTCTGTCTTTTTTTGTGGATCATAGGACAGATTGACGGTTGGTAACAAGAGAATTTCGACCTTCGTGTCATTTCGAAGTTATTACTAATAGTGAATAGGGATTACCGTTTCACAAGGATTGATCACCGTAAGCATTGCCGTATGCTTTGCTGCGGGAAGGCGCGGAGTGTTTTTGCCACCCATGACGAAATTCTTTCGCTTTATTGAAGTGCTGAGAATTACAACCACAAATCAGCAAGATCTATACTATCTCATGTTATTTAGTTGTAGGGTATGCCGTGTAAAACGTATGACTAGTCGGGTAAAGTCCGACCATGGGAGTTCGGGAGTTCGCCCGAACGACTACAGGAAAAATTTTACAGTTTTTCTTGCAGTGAACTTCCTGCTATCGCATTTTTATGATTTATTCTATCAATAGAAAATTTTAATTGGTAATCCATAATCAATATAAGTAAAAGCTACTACCTAAGGATTGATACACATTGCCCTACCTATGTGGTTCTCTCCGATATTTGTTCACATTTTTTACCAGTGTATAATTTAATTACTGATAAAAATCTTTTACTCTTGAAATATATTTTAAATTCGCAATAATATGATCAAACTTTAGTCACAATTACTTGCTCGCTAAAGGTATTCAAGTAAATAGACGATAAGTATATTGATGAGAAATATTAATCACATTATGAACATTCCAGGACTAAGTGGCAGACCAACCGCGACCAGAAATCCTCAATAAGTTTTGCCGATAAAGAAGGTATGATCCCTGATGTGAAAAATGCACGTGCTGAGGAGAAACCGTTGTGATTAACAAAATCTCTTTGTTTGTGCGTAAAATGAACTCTTATCTTCGTGCACTCGTAAAGTTATTCCGGGCCACGCTGCACTTGATGGCACAGAGATACCGATCTGCAAGTCTTCGATTCAAGTTTGCTTTCCTTGTGGTTATACTTCTGACCAGTACATCTTTTATCCTCTGTATCTTAACGGTACAGATAATGAACAATTATGTACTGAATGAGATTATCAAGAGAGGAGAATCTGTAGGAAAGAGTATCGCTGCTTCGGCAGGGTACAGCCTTCTGTCGAGGGATCGTTTGGGCCTTGATAATCTTGTTTTTAAAGCAAAGACATCAAATAGCGACATGCCTTACGTGGCCATTGTCGATCCGGACATGAAAACAGTTGTCCATAGTAAGACACTGATGATCGGGGAAACCATACCGGTCGCCCAGGGCCGGCTTCACAGGAAGGCTGATGACGGGACCACAGTAATAGAATTGCCAAACCCATCGGGCATTGTTTTTGAAATATCATGTCCCATTGTCTTTATGAAAAAGACTCTCGGTAATGTGATTATTGGCATGAATAAGTCCGTCCTGTTGGAGGCGCAACAAAAAGTCAGAGATAGGATAGTGATAGCCTTCGGAATCATCGTCGTTCTCGGAATATTCGCAAGTTCACTACTGGCATCTTTCCTGATAAAGCCCATAAAGGAACTCTCGGTGGGCGTGGACCAATTAAAGAATGGTACCGTAAAGAAGCCTCTCAGGATATACTCTCAAGACGAGCTCGGAGAACTGACACGCAACTTTAATGAGATGTCGGCGCTGATAGCCGAACAGAAAGGAAGAATTAACAAATATGCGTATGACCTTGAAGAGGCGTACGTTTCCATAGTGAAAGTGGTGGCTGCTGCTATAGATGCAAGAGATTCCTATACACATGGTCATTCCGCTCGGGTTGCGCAGCTATCCCACGTCATCGGCAAACAAGCAGGGCTTTCAAAAAGTGAACTTGAGGAACTGGAGGTCGCATGTCTCTTTCACGATGTCGGTAAGATAAAGACACCTGACTCCATTTTGCTCAAGCCAGGCAGACTCAGCCCCGCTGAATACAAGGATATGATGAACCACGTAGAGGATGGAGCATCCATCCTTAGCCGAGCACCATCGCTGGTCAAGTACATCCCGTCCACCCGCCACCACCATGAATGGTATAACGGCAAAGGCTATCCCGATGGGCTGGCTGGCGACAATATCCCTTTGTTTGCAGCGATAATAAGCATAGCGGATGCATTTGACGCGATGACTTCGGACAGGCCTTATAGAAAGGCTCTCTCTGAAGAAGAAGCGCTGCACGAGATTGAACGTATGTCGGGAATACAGTTCCGTCCGGATTTTGTTGCGATCTTTCTTAAATTGACGAAAGAGAGCCGTGCCAAGGATGTTCCACTTTGTGTTGAGAAGGCCGCCTGATGGATAATCTTCGCAGGACAACACTGCTTTTCTTTATTCTTGTACTCTTGCTCATCGTCCCGTCGTGTGCGGGAAAGAAAAGCACGATACCACTAAAAAGCTCTGCCAAAACCACGGTTCATGCCAAACAGTTCATAAGTACAGGAGAGTATAAAAAGGCTATTGACGCCTACGATGTCGAGTACCGGAGGCACCCTAAGGATCAGGCTCTGGTGAAGGAGTATGTAAAGAGCCTCGAGGATATAAAGTCGGTTGCCGATAAGGCGTCAGACAGGGAGGACTTTACATCCGCTGGGAGGAAATACCATATTTTGCTAAAATACTATCCCCGCTTCAAGGGTTTTGAAAAGAGGCTCTCATTCAATATCTCCCATCTGAATGCAAAACTTTCTCACTGCACGCAGTCCCTTTCCACGCAGGGATTTCAGGAATACCGAAAAGGCAACCTCAGCGGTGCAATTGCGCTGTGGCAGGATCTCCTTGCCATTGACCCTCATAATACAGAGATCAAAGATGCCTTAAGGACAGCTAAGTTACAGCAGAAGAACCTACAGGAAAATAAATAGACCTCCACTTTGGGGCCGTGCTTATTCTTTTGCAGAGCTTTCATGCAAAGCTGATGGCTTCCTGAAACAGGCAGGGGAGGAACTGCCGGATCTGTGATAACAATTCAATATTTTTTCACAAAGGATAAGGCAGTGTCAATGATGGCTTTGTTTTTCTTATTAAGCATTTCAAGTTGATCTTTACCCAAAAAAGTGGAC
>DNUI01000219.1 GCA_003508565.1 Syntrophaceae bacterium | reverse complement strand
GCACTCCTCGGAGTGTCTTCAGGTTGCCTCGTAATCTCAGTATAGCCTGGGTGTGGAGCTGGCAAACCCTTGACTCTGTCAGACTCACCACTTTGCCTATCTCTTTCATCGTCAGTTCTTCATAATAATAAAGTGATAGTATTATTCTCTCTTTTTCTGGAAGAGTCTCTATGGCCTTTTTTACTACGCCCTTTAACTCATTTGTAGCGATAGATGTAAAAGGATTATTTTGATCCGACTCTTCAAAAAAATGATTTGCATGACTTTCATGATAATCGGGGGGAAGGTCTTCACTGCATAAGAGCGTCACCCCTTTTGCCTCATCAAGAATTTTATGGTATTTATCGAGGGAAACGTTAAGATAGCGGCTCATTTCTTCCTCGTCAGGTGACCTGCCCAGCATCCTCTGCAGGGAAGAAAAGGTGTCCTCTAACTTTGAATATTTATTTCTTGTTGAACGGGGCATCCAGTCCCGTGCCCTCAGTTCATCAAGTATGGCACCTCTTATTCTTATACTGGCATATGTTTCAAACTTTACATTCCTTTTTTTATCAAATTTTTCGAGCGCAGAAATCAAGCCGATTATACCCACATTTATCAAATCTTCTTTGACTTGCAAATGGGAGGGCAGCCGTGAAGCAATCCTCTCAACAATATTTTTTACCAGGGGGGCATACTTCATGATGAGTTCGTCGCGTTTCTTTTTATCAATGACGACCCCATCATGTTTCTTTTTATCCATGATCCGCTCCGATAATGGCTCGCGAAAAAAATTTCATACTTCCTAAATTATACTTCTCGGGTTTGTCACGACATATCTTCCTTGCTATTGAGGACAGACATTTACTCGCCGGTGAGGTAGGGTAAATTTCTGCGAATATCTTTTGCTGCCTCACGGCATCTGATACTTTTTCATCGTGCATGATGAAGCCCAAATATTCAACTGAAAGATCCAGAAAGTGTTCAGTTGCTTTGCTTAGTTTCATAAATACCTCTCCGGCTTCTTGCGAATTTTTCACCATATTTACAATAAGCATAATCCTTTTTTCGCCATGGCCGTTGTAGAGTATTTTAATCAGGGCATATGCATCTGTCAGGGAAGTAGGTTCCGGTGACACAACAACTATTATTTCCTTTGCCGCCATATTGAAATAAAGTACATTACCTGTTATACCTGCCGCCGTGTCGATGAACATAAAATCAAAACTGTCGTTTAAATCATTCAGTTCATCCATCAAGGAAAGCTTCTGACCTTTGGATAATTCCGCCATTTCTTGAATCCCGGAGGCAGCAGGTAAAATCTTGATACCACCGGGGCCGGAAACCATTACTTCCAGAAGAGACTTCTCACCCAAGAGAACATGGTGCATGTTGTATTTGGGGGACAATCCGAGGATGACGTCAATGTTTGCCAGCCCCATATCTGCGTCAAATATCAAAGTCTTTTTCTTCATTCGGGAAAGAATATAGGCAAGATTGGCGGTTATATGTGTTTTTCCAACACCACCCTTTCCGCTGGTAATTGCAATCACCCTGATATTTTCTTTTTTCTTGTCGCCGACAATCTTATCTCGCTGTTCAACTTTTGCACCCATTGCATGAACCTCTTTATTTGTTCCATTCATTATTCTAAGAACCGCTGCCTGATCCACTTTAGCCTCCATACGTTACTACTGGTACATGATGAGTTTAGCAATCCTGTGAGGATTTGCCTCTTCTATATCACTTGGCACGTTCTGCCCGTTTGTCAGATAGGAAACCGGTTTCCCAACGTGATCTATGACATCATACATGGAACCGAAACCTGTTGCCTCATCCAACTTGGTAAATATAATGTTATCATAATTTACTACTCCGAATCTCGATGACGTATCCAGCATATTTTCCCGACTTGTTGTCACACTCAGAAGAAGGTTGGTTTCTACAGGAACGCCAACGTTCAGAAAATCACGAAGCTTCTCTGTATAACCAGTATCACTACGACTCTTCCCCGGTGTATCAACCAGCACCAGATCTTTATCGGAAAACAGGTTAAGAGCCTTCCTGAACTCTTCTTTTTCTGAAACTACTTTTATTGGAAGTCCCATAATTCTCGCATAGGTCTTTAATTGTTCAGCCGCGGCTATTCTATAGGTATCTGCCGATATAAGACCTACACCCAATTTCTCGCTCATTGAATAATGCGCCGCAAGTTTAGCCAGCGTCGTCGTTTTACCTACTCCGGTTGGACCAACAAACGCAATTATCCCTTTTCTCTTTTTCTTATTTGTGACAGGAATAGTCTTTGTGATCGTATCCTCCAATAATTTTACCGTAGTATCGAAACTATCTATTGTATCTATTGTGTTCACCAGTTTGTAAGCTCGTTCCCGGGATACCCCGTTTGCTACTAAGCGATAATAGATTTTCGACGGGGCTCCGGGATAAAGATTTTTTTCCCATGTGCCGAGGACGTCTGCGAAGTTAACCAGATAATCTTTCAACTGTCTTAATTCGCTGCGCATCGGTTCTTCTTTCCTTAAATCAAGGATAAGAGATTTCATATCCTGAAGTTCGCCTCTGATGGCATCAAAATCAGGACGTATAGTGATCTCGCTTTTTTGTTTTTCACTCGCTTCATGTATACTTATTTTTTTTTCATCTTCATCTCTGGCAGCCGTCACCTCGAGGAGCGGCAGTTTACCCCCTTTCAATCTCTTTGTAGACAGGATAACCGCATCGTCACCAAGATCGTTTTTAATCTTCGTCAACGCCTCCTGGGTGCTTCTTACCTCATATCTTTTAATCTGCATATTATAACTCCACCATACCCAATGAACTAATATTTACATCATGTGTAATCTCATTATGAGAAAGAACAATAATATTAGGGAAGAACCTTTCCAATACCTTTTTTACATGAATTCTTGTTTTCGGAGAACAGAGGACGATTGGCTGAAGGCCTCTTGTCGTAAAAGTTCCGACAAATTTCTGAAGATTGCCTATAATCTTCTGTATCAAATTTGGATCTGCAATGAGATACGACTCATGCTCGGTATGCTGAATGGCACTGTTTATACGATCTTCAATCTCCGGTGAGAGCATCACTACAGAAATGTTCCCTCTGTCATCCTTGTACTGTTTTGATATTGTGCGTGCCAATGCTTGTCTTACATAACTCGTTAACAGATCGACATTTTTAGTGATTGGTACATAGTCTGCCAGAGTTTCCAGTATGGTCAGGAGATCTCGAACGGAAACGCGTTCCTTCAAGAGTCGTTGCAATACCTTCTGAAGAGTTCCGATCTGGATTATGCTGGGAACGAGCTCCTCAACTACTTTCGGATAGCTAATTGCTAAATTATCCAATAGCGAGCGGACTTCATCCCTTCCCAATAACTCGTCGGCATGTGACTTGATTATTTCTGTCAAATGAGTTGTAATAATGGTTGCACAGTCAACAACAACGACTCCTTTTGCCTGGATATTTTCTTTTTCTTTTTCATTTACCCAGACCGCAGGCAAGCCGAAGGCTGGTTCTTTCGTCTGCATTCCTTTTATGATAACTCCCTTTTCCTCAGGAGTTATGGCAAGCCAGTAGCCGGGCATCAACTCACCCCTCGTTATTTCTACACCTTTTAGCAACAACAAATATTCGTTAGGCTTCAATTGGAGATTATCCCTGATATGAATGGCCGGTATAATAAAACCCATGTCCGTAGCCAGTTGCTTTCGCAAAGACTTAATTCTCTGGAGCAGTTCACCGCCTTGTGTTGCATCGACAAGGGGTATAAGACCATAACCAACCTCAAGTTCCATTAAATCAAGGGCTAAAAGTTTTTCTACGGATTCTTTCGGTACAACAGCGGGCGCCTCCTCTTTTATCTCTTCCTTCTTCTTTGCAAACTTAAAAAGATTATACGCCAATGCACCGCTGATCAGAGAAATAATTATGAAAGGAACTTTCGGCATACCTGGAATCATGCCGAATATGAAAAGCATGACTGACGCCGTGGCAATCGCTTTCGGCTGAACGAAAAGCTGTCCCGTAAGATCGGCGCCGAGATTAGAGGATGAAGTGGACCTCGTCACCAGCATACCGGCGGCGGTTGATACAATTAAGGCAGGAACCTGGGTAACGAGCCCGTCACCGATGCTAAGGAGAGTATAGTTGCAGGCTGCATCCGCAACCTGCATGCCCTGCTGCAGAACACCGATAATCAACCCACCCACAACATTGATCAGTATGATCACAATACCGGCGATAGCATCACCCCTGACAAATTTGCTTGCCCCATCCATTGCCCCATAGAAGTCAGCTTCTCTTTCAATTTCAGACCTTCTCCTGCGGGCATCCGCTTCTGTAATCAGACCTGCATTGAGATCTGCGTCAATACTCATCTGTTTACCGGGCATGGCATCCAGAGTAAACCGAGCGGCGACTTCCGCGATTCTTGTAGCGCCCTTGGTAATAACAACAAAGTTAATCAAGGTTAGAACAAAGAATACAATCAAACCGACAACATAATTCCCACCGACAACAAATGTTCCAAATGCCTTGATAACCTGGCCAGCAGCAGCGGTTCCCTCATTTCCATGAAGCAGAATCAGTCGTGTAGACGCTACATTCAAAGATAATCGAAGGAGGGTTACCGTGAGCAGAATGGAAGGAAACACAGATAAATCCAAAGGTCTCATCACATACATGGACATCAGTAGGATGACAATGGAAATAGTAATGTTGAAAGAAAGCAGTAAGTCCAGCAAGAACGTCGGGAGCGGTACGATCATGATGATAAGTACACCAATCACGCCGACAGCCAGGATTGCCGTCCCGCTTTTTTCCCAGCCGCGAAGAGATTCTGCATTTGCGTAAGTTGTCATGTTTCCTCTACACCGTTACTATTTTTTCTTTCAGGCCATACACATATGCCAGTACTTCAGCAACGGCCTTATATAAATTTTTCGGTATTGCCTCATCTACCTTTACCATCTTATACAATACGCGTGCCAAAGGTTTATTCTCAATAACGGGCACATTGTTTTCTCCGGCAATCTCTCTTATTTTCTCCGCAACAAACCCGGCACCCTTCGCAACAACAACCGGGGCAAACATCTTTCTTTGATCATACTGCAAAGCCACCGCAATATGATCAGGGTTTGTAATCACCACATCTGCCTTGGGAACCTGGGCCATCATCCTCTTTCTCGCCATTTCCCTCTGAATACGCCTTATTCTTGCCTTGATAAGGGGATCTCCATCTGTTTGCTTATATTCATCCTTTATCTCCTGCTTGGACATTTTGAGTCCTTTTTCATGTTCCCAGCGCTGATATGCATAATCAAGGATAGCAAGAACAATTAAAACCCATGAGGTTCTCAGGATAATATTGAAAGAAATCGAACCAATATACACCATTATTTCTCCGACGCTTTTATCCATCAGGGAGGGAAGATTTTCTAATTCACTTGCCACCGTCATATAGGCAACATAGCCTACAATGCATAGCTTAAGGGTGTTCTTTGCCAACTCCGCAAATGACTTGATGGAAAATAATCTCGTAAATCCCTTGATGGGATTTATCTTAGAAAATTTTGGTTCCAGTGCCTCCGCAGAAACTACAAAACCCACCTGGATAAGGTTGGCAAAAAGACCTGCCACAAGAACTGTCAGGAGAAGTGGTGCAATAAGAATAAAAAACTCATATAACCAGCCCACGGCGAGAGTCTGAATGTTGTTGTTGTTGATGAGTAATGTTCCTGAATCTTTTAGAAAACCGCTTAGCAGATCCATCATCTTTTTGACCAGGCGACCGGAGTCAAAATAAAAATATATTAAAGAGGCTAACAGTATTGTAACGGAGGCTACCTCCTGGCTTCTGGCAACCTGCCCTTTCTTTCGTGCCTCTTCACGCCGCCTCGGCGTCGCTTGCTCTGTTTTTTCCTGATCTTTATCGTTGTCTGCCATGAATTTATACTTGCTATCCTTCTTCAGGCCGTATGAAAATAAACTACTTTACAATCACCCCGTCAATTGAGTCGTGCGGGCAGAATTAATGACACTGTAGTCAAAAAACTGTCTTCACATGAGCCTGAGAAGTGAGATAATTTCCCCCTCAAGATTGGAAAAGTAACTTCCCAAGACTCTAAAAAAAACCGGCAATGTAATTCCTACACTGATAAGTCCTATTGCTATCTGCAGAGGAAACCCGACGATAAATATGTTTATCTGGGGAACTGTCCTTGCGATCAGGCCCATACCGACACTAGTAAATAACAACACTGCAATTATCGGGGCACCCGTCTTGATGGCAACTTCCAACATATTCTTCACAAAAACAACTACGACTTGTATCAACTCACCAGAAAAATGAAACCCTAAGGGGGGAATTATCCGGAAACTCTCTGCGATGGAGTATAAAAAAATGTGGTGGCCATTCATAATCAGGAATACCAGCATTGCAATAAGATACTGAAACTGAGCGATGATGGAAACCTGTTCATTATTGACGGGATCGATCACATTCACAATGGAAAAGCCCATTTGAAACCCTATGAGCTGTCCGGCAAGCTGAATTCCATCGAATATCAGCCTTCCGATGAAACCTATCATGACACCGATCATAATCTCCCCCGCCATCCTGAACACGAGGGAAATAATATCGGCACTGAGTCTCCATGCAGCTGTCTGCACTGAAGGAAACATAAGTAACGTAATGAGAAGAGATAGTCCCGCCTTAATCCTGAAGGGAACGATCCTGTCTCCCAATATGGGGATCGTAATAATCATGGCACTCACCCGGAGTAGAATGAGAATGAATATTTCTGCCTGTTCGGTTGTTATGTAAGGCATGTATCAAATCGAAAATCCCGAATCATGGTTCCCCTGCCATTGTGTTAAAAAAAAAGTCCAAGAGTTCAAATGCTCGACGATTTTTCCCAAGCACTTCACTCGAACCCTTGAACCCCTAAGATACCTCCTACCTGACATACGTTGAAAAGTTAGAAAATATATTATGGGTATATGATATCATTATATTAAGCATCCACGGTAATGACACAATGAGCGCAATTAACACGGCCACTATTTTAGGAACAAAGACCAACGTCATTTCCTGAATCTGCGTTACGGCCTGGAAGATGCTGATCGCGAGCCCGACGGCCAAACCAATAAGCAGCATAGGTGCCGATACCAGAAGCGTTACTTTAATTGTCTCAACGGCGATACCCATTACGAAATCAGTAGACATTCACAGAATCCTCTCTCTTTTTTGCGTACATACAGGCATTTGCGGGTGAGAACATGCATTTATAATCAATTTATAAAGTTCCAAAACTTTGAACCAGTGATCCAACAATTAAATACCAACCATCAACCAGGACGAACAGGAGTAATTTAAAGGGAAGACTCACCATAATAGGGGGGAGCATAAGCATTCCCATGGAAAGAAGCACACTGGCAATCACCATATCCAACACGAGAAAGGGCATATATATCAAGAACCCGATCTGAAAAGCGGTTCTCAATTCACTAATCACAAAGGAAGGAATTAACACGGAGAGGGATATATCTGCAGGTGATTCGGGTCTTTTCGCTTTGGAAATCTTTACAAAAAGGGCGAGATCTTTTTCCCTTGTCTGCTTAAGCATAAAATCTCTAATCGGCTGGGAACTGAGTTCAAAGGCCTTTTCCCCCGATATTTGTTTGTTGAAATAGGGCTGGAGAGCCTGGGTATTTACCCTTTCCCAGACAGGCGTCATAATAAAAAACGTCAGAAAAAGTGACAGGCCTATAATTACCTGATTAGGAGGCAGCTGTTGTGTTCCTAGAGCATGTCTGAGAAGAGAAAATACTACGACAATTCTTGTAAACGAAGTCAACATGATAAGGACGGAAGGAGCAAGAGCCAATACCGTAAGCAGCATGAGGAGTTTAAGTACCGTCGATACCTGATCCGATTCCCCGGATCCACCAAGATTCAGATTGACGGTCGGAATAGGGAGTGGTTCAGCACACACTGCTGTGATGCTCAATGAAAAGAAACAGACGAAAATCAGCACACAAGCCGTATATTTCCTCGTATTTTTTAAGGCCTGCTTACTCATTTTCTCTTGGCCCCTTTCTTGTCCTGCCCGAAAGCATCAACTTATTTCTGTACAATGCCAGATTATCAAAAACGGACACCGGACCCTTTTTTTCTCTCTCAACTTCTTTCAAATGCTCCAGAGATTTGGGGTCAGAAATCGTTGTCAACATGGTAATCTGATTGTTTGCAATTCCCACGACGATAATATTGCTGAGAACATCCATAAGCATAATGCTGCATTTTGGTCCTATATATCTGGTTGAGATAATTTTAATGAACTTACCATCATCGATTCCGGTCCCCCCACCCTTGATAAACTTCTTCAGGAAATACACGGCTGCAATCATAATCCCCAACACGACGGCAAGAGCCGACACCATTGTAACCAGAGAAGAAAAAAAATCTACTCCACCCACTGTAATCCTCCTATTTAAGCTTGCTGACTCTTTCTGTTGGAGAAACAATATCCGTCAGACGCACGCCAAATTTTTCATTGACTACTACTACTTCACCCTTGGCAATCAATTTCTGATTAATGAATACATCCATCGGCTCACCGGCGAACTTGACCAGTTCAACAACTGATCCCTGTCCTAATTGAAGAAGCTCTCCTATCAGCATCTTGCTTCTGCCCAATTCAACGGTTACGGTAAGGGGAATATCAAGAATAAAATCTATATCTATAGCTGCGCTATTTTTTTGTTCTGTTTTTTGAAGCTCTTCAAAATTCGCGGTGCTTACGGCAGTCTTAGGTTTTTTCTTTGATGCCTCCATTTCCTCCTGAACATCGTCCCACGAGAGAGCCTCGTCACTCTTATCCTCGGAATCCGTTCCCTTCATAAGGTTGTCTATTTCACTCTGCTCCATATTGAATAACCTCTTTCTTAGTAATGAGATTCCGAATCTGCAAGGCCTTGTTCCCCCTGCATATACCCGGGAATCCTTTAAATTTTCTCATACCTTCCACATAGACATCTATGGGATCCGAAGCATATTGATCAAGGAGAATTATATCTCCTATTTTGAGATCCCGCACTTCACGGGTTAAAAGGTGTGTACGCCCCAATTGAGCTACCAGTTCAAGTCCAGAGGACATCAGCTCTTCTTTCAAACGTTTCTCCCACTCCTTGTCAACCTCAAGCTGATCACCCTGAAATCCCGCTCTTAATTTTTCCCTGATTGGTTCCAGCGTTGAGTAAGGAATACATAAAGAAATAATACCGGAGGAATAATCCATTTCCATCTCGAAATTAATCACCACAACAACATCTGTTAAAGGAACAATATGTGCGAATTGAGGGTTCACTTCAGATCTTTGATAGGCCATTCTTACATCCAACAACGTCTTCCACGCTCTTTCCAGATCAAGCAAGGCGCTTAACACAACTTTTTTGATAAGATTATTTTCAATTGCAGTGAATTCTCTACCTTCTACCTTATATGCATCCTTGCCGGAACCTCCAAAGACTATATCTACAAGACTAAAAATAACTTTTGACTCCA
>DNUI01000068.1 GCA_003508565.1 Syntrophaceae bacterium | reverse complement strand
AAAAAAACAAAGAGTCATGCAAAAATAATCAGGGAAAAGCGAAAACCCCGACCTCATGTTGATTGTGAGGAGCGGGGTTTCACAAAACATTATTACGTACTACCGGTACATCACATAGTGCTATTTTTTTGCTTTCGCTGCGGGCTTTTTCCCAGCCTTCTTTACAGCAGGCTTCGCTTTCACAACTTTTCTCGCAGCGGTCTTGGCTGCTGCTTTCTGCTTTTTTGCCTTATCGGCTGACGCTTTCCCCTTTACCATGGGCTTGCTCTTGCAGCATATGATCTCGCCCATGGCGCATCCGCACGAGTCATCGACAACAACGACGAGACCACATACTTCACACGTCAACACATCACCTTTTTTAAACTTTGCCATACTCCCTTCCCTCCTATCAATATTTTTTCACCCGGCCTCTTTGAAACCTGCACAGTAACCACATATCCTCTTCTACATGACGCGCAATTTTTTTTCAAGTGATTATGCGCTATTTTGTGTTTTTTATTAAAAATAATTTTGTCTGCGGATATTTTTGGGGGGGGGTGAGCTGAGAGAATGAGGTTTTTTTCGTTACGTAGCATGAAAAAATTTTTTGATGATTGATGTAATTTGCGCCGGCTGTTCCATGGGAACTAGATGTCCTGCGCCGGCGACAGTGATGTGAGAAGCTCTTGGCAACGCACTGACGGCGCGTTCGAGGTTGATGTAGTTTTTGCTGTCAGTCTTTTCTCCTTCAACCACAAGAACAGGGCAGGAAACTTTTGAGAGAAGCGGCCATACGTTGTATTGGACACCGCCGATAAACAGGGCGGCTTCTGTGTTCGGGGAGCAGGCTAATTCAAGTCCGCCCCCTTTTCTTTCTTTCATTCCATACGTAATATAGAGTTCCTGCATTTCCTCGGTCCATTTCGTAAAGAGTGATTTTGATCTTAGATACTCCATTGCCTCAGATGGATTCTTCCAGTGATTTTTTCGTTTCAAAGCTTTGGAAGCCAACGGATGCTCTTTGACACTGATGCGGGTGCGGTAAAAATCCTCGTGCAGGAAGATTGGTTCTATCAGGATCATGCCCTTTGCCTTTACGCCGTGGAGGACATTCGCCAGTGTGGAAACTGTTGCTCCCATGGAATGTCCCACCAGGAATGGGTTTTCAATATTATTTCTGCTGCAGAAAACGGCAATATCACGTGCAACAACTGCCCAGTGGAGGCCGCCTTTTTCAGGATCCGCTTTCCGGTAGTCGCAGATGTAAGGGGCAATGATCCTGAATGATGGAGACAATTCTCTTGCTATAGGGTGCCATAACCATGGCAGGAACCCCGTTGCATGAAGCAGGATCAAGGTTGGCCCCTGGCTGTCGTATAAAAGATACGGCAGTTCGACATCACCGATGTCTTGTTTCATTGCTAAAGGCTTTACACCGCTGTCTATGCGGGTTTTCATATCGCTTTCATTTCGACCATTATGGAACGTTTCTTCTTAGTCGGATAAACGTGAATGCCGAGAGAATATAGAGCACCAACGCTATCACAATAATACATTTAAAGCCACACCCTATGGCAATCAACACCGCTGCGGAACTTCCTATGACAGAAAAGAAACCATTTATGCTCCACGCCCAGGGGATGAGTACATCCCTTTCTGCGGTGAACGTGCTGAGCCCCGAGGGGAAAGGGATGCCCATAGGAACGGCAAGAGGTGCAATAAGCAAGCTGCACGAAACCATTCTGAGCCACATGGGAAAGCCCGAGATGGCCTGCTGAAGCCACAGGTCGACAGAAAGGAACATGAGACCGGCAATGCCGATGATCAGTACGGACCAGAAGATGTATTTTGATTTCAGGGGACTCACTTTTCCTGCAATCAGGCTCCCTATCCCTGAATACACGAGGAATGAGCCGATGACAATGCTTGCGGAAAATACCGGGTCGTAGAGATAGCGTATGAATTGCTGCAGGATGGATATTTCTAGAAACATATAGGCCATACCCAGAGAGCCGAAATACACAAGAACAGATATGAGGCCTTTTCGCGAGGGGAGCGCGAACACGAGGGGAGCCAGAATAAATGTCATGCCCAGAACAACAAGAATGCATGCCGTAATCAATACCAGGATATACCCCCAGTCCAGGAAAGGAATAATGGCGCGGTTGGCTGAACTGAGATATTCTTGTAACATATTCATTTTAAAAAAATGAGAATAGAAAGGCCTGTCATCTGTGGCCGGTTTCACATAAAAAGGATACGTGCGGTAAAATTTTTCTCTTTCCTGTGATAAAAGACTGATTGCTGCATGATAGAAAAAATCTTCTTCCAGGATGTTAAACGTATTGGTTTCTTTTTCATCAACACCGGGGAGATAGGATATATCGAATAGGCGGTTTTTGCAGAATTCCCTGATAGCCCATATGTCGTTACGGTTAAACGCGCTGTTTTTTACCAGAAGCGTAGCAGTCTGCCAGCTCCTGATCATGACGATCGATTGATCGGGGATGTTGTCTCCATGTCTTTTCACGGACTCAACGGCCATGGCAAGAAGCTTGATAGTATCGCGGGGGGGGTTCTTAATCCAGGTGGAGATGCTGAGTAGTCCCCCCGGTGTGAGACGGTCCAGACACAACGTAAGCGCCTCTGTTGTAAAAAGATAATTTTCATTCAGGGAGTAAACTCCGGCGGAAGCTGTACCCATAGACTCGAGAAGGCTGATATGGATGAGATCAAAACGTTCGCGAGTTCTCTGAAGAAAACCCCTCCCATCCTCGATAAAAACGCGGGTATTGGCGAAGGTATATACATTGCCGCTGAATGTGTCGTATGTTTCCTGCATCAGATGAACAATGTCATCGTTCATTTCCACAACGGAGATGCTCTTCGCCTCATGGTAGCGGGCGTTGAGAATTTCCGTCCCGGAGCCGCCGCCGATAATCAACACCTCGGGATGATCCAAGAGTTTGTAAGCAAGTGCGTTTGTCCGGTAATCCATAATGCGAATGTCATGTATAGCACCGGTAAACTCATTGATGGCTCCAACGGTATTGCCATCCAGAAAGAGACCCTTCTGTCGCGGCAACGGGTAGGGACATTTTAGACTCAGGTCGGGGAGATAATGATAGGCAGGGCTGGAAAGTACCGTGACAAGGCCGAAGGGGCCGAAGACTTCCATTTCTTTTTGCGCGTCCGTGAGGTTTTCGGCCTGAGAGAGATCTTTGAAATTGCTCATCGGGAGCGGAAGAAAGCGGAATAGAAGTACATAGAGGATTATCAACACAATTCCAGAGACACAGATAATTCCCCGCCGCATGCGGTTTGTACTTCCAACCATGGCCGCACAAAGTGTGATCAGTGAGATGATAAACATGATTTCATAGGGACTGACATGGAAAAAGAAAAGAAAGACGATCAGGCTTCCCACACCGGAACCTGTGAGGTTCGCGAAGTATATTGTATGAATGTGATCGGAAGCTGCGACAAAAGTAGTTCCGATACACAGGGCGCCTAAGAAAAAAGGAACGAAGATGGAAAGGCTTAAGGCAAGAAGGTGTATGATCTCTTGCGTGTGCCAGATGATCATGAGTGGATTGAACGCGATGAGCCGGTTCAGATAGAGATTCATCCAGATTGACACTACGAAAAGGAGAGGACAGATGAAAAGCACGAAGGGAAATCGGTTTTTCAGTTGTCGTTTAAAAAGGAAGATACACGTGCCACTTGACCCGAAGCCAAGGAGAGCGATGCTGATGATGAGATACGCGAAATGGTACCAGTATTGAATGGAGAACATCTTGACCAGGAGGAGCTGATAGGAAATCAGGGAGGCAGATATAAGGAAGACGGAAATCTGAATGCGGACTAGTGGAAGGGTGGAGGCCATATGTCAATCGTGCCTGCCGGTAAGGGGGACGAAACGTACCGGTATCAAGTTTCTGGTGGTTATCGCGCCGTCTTTGTCTTTACTAATCAGAATAAGATTCTGCACCATAAAAGCACCCCCTACGGGTATGACCATTCTGCCATTGTTTTTTAGCTGTTCCAGGAGGGGCGGGGGAATATGACCGGCTGCTGCGGTGACGATAATGGCGTCAAAGGGGGCATGTTCGTTCCAGCCGTAATAGCCGTCGCCAATGCCGGCCTCCACATTATGGTAACCCAGATCTTTCAGGCGGGCCGTGGCAGATTTTGCCAGCTCAGGGATGATCTCAACAGTGTAGACCTTTTTGACGATAGGGGAGAGGATTGCCGCCTGATAGCCCGATCCCGTACCGACTTCCAAAACCGTACTGTTCTTATTCAGATTCAGTACCTCTGTCATATACGCCACAATGTACGGCTGGGATATGGTTTGTCCATACCCGATGGGCAGCGGGTTGTCATCGTACGCTCTTGTGAGATATTTCTCAGGAACGAATTTATGGCGAGGAACAGACTTCATCGCCTCGATTACACGATGGTCTCTTATGCCCCTTTCCGCGATCTGGTTTTTCACCATGGAGATTCTCTTGTCAAGAAACTCCGTGTCACCGGGCTTTGCGGCAAAGGCACGCTGTTTTGCCGATTGGCTTAAGAGAACCATGATGGATATGAAAATTAAAAAAGAACTAAGCAGAATCTTGGTAGTCTTGTTCATATGAAGCCATATGGTGGAAAGGGCGGATGGTTAAAAAAATGCGTCGCCGTATTTTTTCCTAAGATACTGCGTAAATCTTTCATGGTTGAATCCGGTAGCGAGCGAATGGGTACCATTGTTATTCCTTAAGGATCGAAGGTTCTCCGCAGTTTACTGTGGAGAGATTCAATTCACATCGAGCGTACTTCAAGGTAGTACATTTCAGACAACAACGGAAAAGAAGTGCGGCCTCACTAGAGAATACAATAGACTATGCGTCCAAGGTTACGGCAACAGGTGTGATACAATCACTGAATCAAAAAACAAATACGGCGGCGGCGACGACTGTAGTATAACCTCCATTCTTCACTATTGCAGACTGGGTCACATTGCGTGTCCTGACTATCTTGCCGCTGATTTTAAATATCTCTTTCTTCTCATCCCAGCTTTCATCGACATCGAAATCAATACCCAGAGTGGATGCCAGCATAGCGGCAGCGAGGTCTTCGGCGTAGTCTCCGGCCTGTTTTTCTGTTTGACCGAATGCGTGATGTTCGCTGATATACCCATAGGATGATTTATTTGCCGGGATGGCACAACCAACGGAAGCAGCCAGCAGCCGCTTGGGCTCATTACTGCAGCAACGACTCAAGACGCAGAAGGTCAATCCACCTGGTATAAGGTTTTTCAGCCCCTGGGTTTTCGAGGTCATTTTGCAGCGTGGCGGGAAGATGCTCGATACCTGCACAAGGTTGAATTTCTCTATACCCGCATCTCTGAGGGCGCGCTCAAATGAATGGAGTTCATCTTTATGGGTACCAACACCCTTTGTAAAAAAAATTCTCGTGGGAACAAAATATTTCATGTCTCCGCCTCCCAAAAAAAATCAATGTCCCCAAATCACAACGAGAGCCGCCATGGTATCATTATACTATTTACAGAATAGATAACAGGTACAGGACAAACACTAACTATTGGCCGTCTCACTATCAGCTTGTTGGTTCTATGTCAATGAAACCTTTGAAAGAAGTTTCACTTCGAGGCGTGAAAGCCTCAAAATCAAAGAATAATTTATAAATTCAGGTAGTTATTTATTTGCCTTCGGCGCATTATAGGAGCTCTGAAAAATTTTCCAAAGCTCGTAAATAATCATTTCGTTGATTCTTTTTTCAGTGGTGCAAAGAAGGTCGTTTCTCCTCTCTTGATTAAAAGCAGAATGGTTCCCTCCTGAGAATCCTTAGTCATTTCCGTCACAAAATCTATCAGAGAGGAAATTTTTGTTTTGTTGATCTGGAGGATAATATCCTGGGCTTTCAATCCGGCATCATCGGAAGGGCTTCCCTCCCGAACCTGGGTGATAATAACTCCGTATTTGTCGGAAAGCCCGAAGTGTCTGGCCATCTCGGGGGTTATTTCCTGGACGGTCATGCCGTAGTGTTCGCCGATTTTGCCTTTGCGGGCGATTTCTTTCGCTTCTTTCCGTTCACCGATGATGACGTTCATCTTTTTTTCCTGGCCGTCGCGGATTAACTTCACAACGGCCTTCTCTCCAACTTTCAACGCGGCAACAATTCTCAATAAATCCTGGGTATTCTGAACTTTTTCCCCGGCAATTTCTGTAATAATGTCGCCTGTTTTTATGCCGGCTTTGTCCGCCGGGTCCCCCTCGAAAACCTGACCTACGAGGGCGCCTTTTATATTTTTCAGCTTCATATTTGCGGCAATATCATCGGTGACATCCTGTACGGAAATCCCCAGCCAGCCCCGGCTTACACTGCCTTTTGATTTGAGGTCAGCGAGGATGCTTTGTGCCGTGTTAATAGGAATAGCAAAACCGATCCCATGTGCCTGAGCAGCGATGGCAGTATTGATACCGATAACTTCACCTGAGAGGTTGAAGAGAGGACCGCCACTGTTGCCGGGATTTATGGAAGCATCCGTCTGAATGAAATTATCATATGGGCCCGAACCGATGACACGTCCCTTGGCGCTTACGATTCCCGCGGTGACCGTATGTTCCAGTCCATAGGGATTGCCGATGGCAAAAACCCAATCACCAATACGTAATTTATCTGAGTTGCCGAGCTTCGCAACAGGCAGGCTGTTGTCCGGATTTATTTTTATCAGGGCGATATCGGTAGAGGGATCTTTACCTTTGACTTCCGCATCGTATTCTTTGCCGGTAGCAAGCTTGACTTTGATCTTAGTAGCCTTATCCACAACATGGTTGTTGGTGAAAATATAGCCGTCGCTGGTAATGATAAATCCTGATCCGAGACTCTGCCGTTTAAAGTCCCTTTCCGGTATATTTTCAAAAAATCTTCTGAAAAAATCATCCTCGCCGAAAAATCTCGGAAAAGGCATACGGTGTCCAAAGGGATAACCCTGCCGGCCTTTAATGATGGTCGTGGTGCTTATATTTACCACGCTGGGACTCAATGTATCCACCAGGTCAGCAAGAGATGACGGCGCTCCCGCTATCTTCGCCGCGTGAGCAGCAAAGGCTGTATCCACACCCGATGCCTTTGGGAAAAAAGAAAAATGTGCCGGATACATACAAAAGATCAGGACCACAAAAAGAATCATAAAAAAGAATATCCTAGGTCTATTTGCCATGATTATTTATTGGACCTCCCTGTAATGACGCTCTTAAAAAATTGTGAAGCGAAACCACGCGATCGATAAATACAAACTGGGGGACTGTGTCCCCCAGTAGTGCTCACCATACAGAATGGTAAATCGTATACCTTGAAAAGATAGTTTCCTGTTTCATTTTCACGCCGATCACCTATCGGCGTTCACACTCCTCAAGTGCCCCCGTAGCCGATTGTGACCTTCTTCCCCTCCACTATGACGGGAACCTGTCGGACGCCGCCGGTAAGTTTAAGCATCTCCTGCAATTTCGATGCATCGGATTTCACGTTTATATAGGTTGCCCTGTTTCCATACGCCGACCTGGCGTTATCCGTGTAGGGTCACCCGGCCTTGCCGTAAATGATAATCTCGTCTGCCATAGTTTTTTCTCCCCTGTTACATTTCGGTCAAAGTAGACAGCCCTCTTTCGCCAACCAGAATGATCTCAGTATGGGTAAGACGGGTGGCGATAACTTTCGCAACAGCATGCATGAATTTAAAACCCAGGGCTTTGTCTGCCTCGAGGATTTGTCTTAATTTCGCAGCGTCAAAAGAGAGCAGTTTCGATTCGTCAATACATCGAGCGCCCAATCTGTAGAGATAGGGTTCCACAACTGCTGACCATCCCAAGGCTTCACCCTTCGTGACAATATCCACGGTCACCTGCATCGGGGGCCTGTGTGGGCCCACATACGTATCCATGACCATCAGGACCTTGCCCTCTTCCAACAGTGAGAGATATTTTGCCGGATCCCCCTTTTTCCATATCTGGACACCGGCTTTATAAGAATCTTCCGTGGCTATAGCCGCAAATTTTTTTAACTCTTCATCACTAAACCCTTTAAAAAACGCGAATTGCTTTAAAATATCTACCGAAACCATGTGTCAATCCCTCCTTTCTGAAAAAAAGATACAGGTTTTGGTGTGTTGATCCTCTCGCCGCTTTTCTATTGGTATAATAACAATCTTTTGTGGGTAATGCCATAAAAATTATCATGCGGGAGGCTTTGCGAAAATATTCGGAAAGGGCATATAAAAGTATTGCGCTTGTGAGAAAAAATACCTAAAATGCAAAAAGTATACATTACTTAGTGGGCAATCTTACGAATGACAGCAAAGATCTGTGGTATTAATTTCATGTCGAAAACAGGATCATATGCTCAATGGCTGTATGTATTCTTTTCACTTTTCGTTGGACTTC
>DNUI01000109.1:5454-6683 GCA_003508565.1 Syntrophaceae bacterium | reverse complement strand
AGGCAGTCGGTATTGACATGCACACCCCATGCGGGACACTATAGCATTGCAGAATTAGAAAAAAAGCACCCTCAGGTAATCGTAGTCACGCAAAATATTGACGGGATGCATCAGCGGGCAGGCAGCAAAAAAGTCATTGAATTACATGGAAGCCTATGGCGCGTGCGGTGTCCTTCGCACGGAATTTTCGAGGATATCGGCGAAACGTATAAAAGATTCAAGTGTGAACAATGCGGCTCCTGGCTTCGGCCGGACATTACATGGTTCGGAGACATGCTGAATCAGGACGTCATCTCGGAAGCCACCGTAGCAATAAGGCAGTGCGACCTCTTCATCAGCATCGGCACATCAGGAGTGGTCTGGCCCGCCGCGGGATTCCCGAAAGTCGCCAGGGAAAGCGGCGCCTGCTGCATCGAAATAAATCCCGAACCAAATGAGATGTCACCTTTATATAACGAAACTGTCCGGGAAACAGCGGGAGTTGCCCTGCCGCGCCTTTTCGCATAAAATGTTTTAAGCCCCTTGGCTCTTTTCACGCATAGAGGCTTAATCTATAAGGATGGCAAAAAGCCTGAATTGCTTTAAGAGAATTTTTCCGCCTCTTTCCGGTATGCATCCATTACATTTCCCATATAACCTGAATCAGCTGCGCAGACTGTATCGCATCTGCTGGATTTTTTTGTTAGGTCTTACTTCTTTTCGTTTTACATTGAATTAGCAAGTTTCACCTTACGTTTTTCCCTGACTTCCTACTGCTTCTTCAGCGCCAGCTTCTTGAATAGCTTCTCCTGCTTCGGTGTCACAAAGATGCTATAGGAGTGCCTCACGAAACTAATTTTTATCTGAAGGTTTCCGTAATTTTTCGTTTTTATCAGGCAATCGGACGTAACAGCAGTTGACCTCAGAGGGATCTCGTGGTCTCCGAGTTTCAAGGCTTTGAGGGAGATCCCTGAACAGCTCAACCTTACTCCGTCGTTCTCAACCTTTTCCGAGTAGTTTCCTCCCTCCTCGATCATGAGATCCACTACATTGAAAGGGAGGTCAGTTTCCTTATATTCCTCACCGTGCGAAACCGTGCAGAAACAAAAAATTGTCAACAAAACAACTACCAAAGCGAATGCCTGATTCTTCACCTTCATGATGTTCCTCCTTTTTCTTGGCCTATGCCTAAAGAAAAAATAAGCGGTGCCACTGATAGGGGGCGTCCGCTTGATTGTTTGGTTACCTGT
>DNUI01000109.1:0-5379 GCA_003508565.1 Syntrophaceae bacterium | reverse complement strand
CAGTTGTTAAAGTAAGTGCCAAATTCAGCTGCTCCATAAATAAATGGATTAAGTCCGTCCATCGAAATAAAATAGTCTACTTTTTCCTTGTTTAACTCAGCCAATCTGCTCTTAATGAGTGCATAATTTCTCTCTATAAGCACCCTGCTAACTTCAGGTTTCCAACCGTTCGGTTCTTCCCAGATATAAATTTCTTTGTACGAATTTTCTATTAGTTTTTCCTTTGAGAATGAATGAAGTATTGCAAAATTAAGCCATGCTTGAAATTCCTTTTTGTAGTCAATGAATGAATAATATCTACCATCAGTACCAAGGAAGCTTTGTCGATTAGCGTCTTGGATAGGCTCATTTTTGATTTTTACTGAGAAGAAGTTTAAACTCCAGGTATATGTAAAGTTATCTATGATTATTTTGTTATTAGTATCGATGAGATATTCTTTCCCGCCCACCCAGCTGAAATGGTTACACCCAGAGTCTTTGTTTCCATCAGGATATTTTTTCTCAGCACCTTTCAAGGCTGCCACTAATCCATTTCTGACATTGGTTAAATCATTATATTCTGCGGGTATGACAATTTCACCTTTGCCATTGTACATGCCGACTTTATCCGTTTTCCTGTCTCGAAATCGTATAAACCCTTCACTTTCACAATCCGGACCATTATCGATGATGTAGATGTTGTCCCTTCCTACTATTTTTCCGGATTTTGTAAGATAGAACATCTTTTGCTTACTATTAGTTTCTTCCATGACAGCAATTATTTTTTCGAATTTTCTTGCGGTAGTAAAGCCCGTATATTTGGGTTCAATTCTTATATGGCCATTTCGATCCTTGAATCCTATTAGCGTTGAATCGTCATTCCAAAATACTGTCCAAGAACTATGTTCCTTAGTATATATCGAACACCCAACGAGTATTAAAATGCATGCTAAAATGATCTGCTTCATGTTTCTATAACAGTTAACGAATAAATCAGCCGGAGCATTGCATAGCATGGCGATCGGCTGGATTCAATTGTTTTCCTCACTATTGTCCTTATATTTCCTTATCAAAAACTATGAAACCTATAGGTTTCTTCTTTCCCTCAGGTTTCTGAGTATCAACCAATTTTCGAATTTCGTCAATCAAATGAATGAAAACTTCATCATGATCACTTATCCGGATTTTGTCACCCAATGCATGAATATGTTCCTTAAAATCTTCTGAACTATGACGAAAAGTAATGCCGGTAATATACTCACCGGGAAGAAGATCAAGCATGCCTGAGGCAGCATCCTTCATAACGAACAAAGGATCCAGGGGGCTAACCTTCGCAAATGACTACGGTCAATGCCTTCACTACCCCCGATGAAACGGCAAGCCTATGCAAGACTGTCGATCAACCTCCCCACCGCGAAAGAGACCGGCAACAATGTTCCCGCCACGACTGTAAAAACAATCGTACCGAGGACCAATTCTCGTGGAGTGAAGAATCCCTCCCTCATTCCTCTGCGCAACAGATACAGCGTGACCGGTATGTTGAAGAGTATCCCCGATATGGCACCGGGCGCATATTGAGACAGTGCAATTGTCGCAATCAGATGTGGAATGAACACATTGAACAAAATAATCACCAACGCTCCGCCCAGGAGGTATCTTGAGGCCTTTGTACCGTACCGTGAAAAGTACCAGATCACCCCATAGAACAAGAGTGTGATTGCTATGACGGCAAATCGGAATTCAAAAGCCGTAACCGATGGATGCCACATTCCTGCCGTATGCGACCACGCCGGAAGCCAGATTGCCTCTTCGATATTGTGCAGGGTCTCCGATATTGCGAGGACCCATACAATGTGCCTAAAGTGAACGCGATTCAGGCTTTCTAACACTTTTAGCATACTTGTCTCAACAGTTCCGAATTTGAGTGCGAAACCAATGTTTGAGTCTCATTCACGGCAAGATTCAACCAGTAGCCGAAGCTGCCCGCCTAAATAATTTAATATTTAAACGTTATCAACCATTTTTTTATTTTTCAGGCGTGGTATTATGCAGATACATATACTAACCATATATCCTTAAAATGTATCGGCAGGGCTTTTCACTGCCGCAGGACCTTTATTGAGGACATGGGTATATATTCATTGTCGTTTTCAAATCAGCGTGGCATAAGAGCCCCTGAACAGTGCCTATGTCATACCTAATCTCATGGCTTCCCGCAGTTGATTGAGAAGCTTTGGCTTTTAAGTGGCAGAGGGAGCACACGAATGTACATTGACCAATCTTGCTGAATGTTTCTGCACGTCGGAACCGTCAATAAGAATTCCCTCCCGGTATATTGAAGCATGGGAAAGACGTCCTTTTTGTAAGGACAGTTTCATTATGTTGCATCTCAAGTTTTTTTATTGACATACAATGTCCCCATTCTTATACTCGTACAATTAAAAGTGGCTTCCACAGTATGAAAGCCGATGTACTTCTATCATAGAATCATTACAGGTAGGTCCGACAAGTGTCAGGACGAGATATTGTCAACGACCTGCCTGACCACAAAAATTATCAAGGGAGGATACCATGAAGAAAAAGTTTTTGTTTGCAGTGGTCTTATGTTTTACTCTTGTATTTTCAAGTGCTGTTCTGTTTGCGGCAGGCGAGAAAACTGTTCCATTCTCACCTGTACAAAAATGCTGCATTGCAGGTAAATATGCCGGCATTCATACCGAGACGGATTGCTGCTACGGAAAACCGGAAACAAGAAAATTCACCATGGATATTAAACAGGACCGACTCTGCAGCACAAAAATCACCGGCACCATTACAGATCCGGATGGCACAAAAATGGATTTTACCGGTTCGGTGACTCCCACCAGTAAAGGCTGCTGCCGCATTGAAGCCAACGCGTCAAAACCGGGCGATACCGTTATGTTCTCCGGCTTCATACGTGCAAGCTCAAGTGCCGGCAAAACGGTAGGCAAGGGCGTATATATCTCCACGTCACAGTCCAAGAACTGCACCGGAACCTGGGAGATCAGCAAATAAGCACGCAAAAATATGGAAGCCCCTTCGCGCTTTTCACGTAAAGGGGCTTCATTGTACCTGACGGAAGACGCATTGGTGTGAAGAGCATTTTCCCGTTTCTTTCCGGTACGCATCCGTTACATTTCTTATAGAACACGATACTGATCCGGCGCGTAAGCGATCGGCTGGATTGACCCGCTATGGTAATTACTGTTTTTCAATTTCCTGGGTAAGCATCGGCAAGGTATTTTCAACCCCTTCGAAGAAGGTCCACTTTATCTGATTACCTTTAACGCACCGTTCACGACGCCGATATAAATGGTCATTTCGCTGATGGAGCTGCTGCCGGATGACTTCTTCCTTATGAGTTCCTTGTCCCCTTCAACAACGTGCCAGGTATTGCCCCCCGGGCCGGTTTTTTTCGCTCTGAGCCTGCCCGGATTCACTTTCTCCAGCGAGCCCTCAAGCAGCTCGCTCAGCAGAGACGATTTAAACTCGCCGTACGTATGAACCGGAAAGGCTTTTGTATAATCCTCGATTTTAACGGCAAATTCTTTCTCGAGGCCGGCGGCGTCCTTTTTCTTCACGAGGCCATAAATCTTTTTCGCATAGTCGATGACCTCTTTTTCCTTCACCGTTTCTGTGCCGATAAAACGGCTGTTGAAATTCAGGGATGATGTAAACTTCCTGCTGATTTTCACATTTTTTGACCCGGAAAAATCATTGTCCTTTTTTTCGACTGAGAGCAGATTGCCGCGGTCGGTTGTCGCTGCGACATCCCCGTGGATGAATTGAGAAACGCCAAACTTGAAATGTGATGCTTTTGAGGTATCGGCCTTTTTTAATTCTACCCGTACTTCATTGTCCCCGACCAGCAAGACATTCAGCGGCGCGGTGCCGAAGCCCTGGGCCCCGCTCAAGCCGGCGATAAGGAATTCGTTCACGAAGAGGCTGCCCTTGACGTTATTGCCGTCCCATGTCAGCTGATAAATTAGCGTCTTGTTGTCACTCCCCGCCCTCCCGTATGTTTCTTTCGTGCTGACGCAGGATGTAATGGCAAGGGCACACATGATACACGCAAAAACATATTGTTTTGTTTTCATCACAATGTCTCCCTGAATTACATTATCGCCAAAAAGAAAAAATCTGGTTGCAAATCGCGTCACAAACAGAGAGCTAAAACGCAGTTGCTTGGCTCCCCCGATGCCGTCACGCGAAGCACAGCGGCAACGACGAATCCATCGGGAGCGCAAACGCCTGCCTCCTTTTCATTGGAAAGGTCCTTCACATTCATTATATATTCCTTTGTGAAGTATCCATTAAACCAGTGTAGGTTCCGGCTCTCCCAATTTCCCTGTCCAAATTCCTTCATATTTTCATAAAATGGAATTGAAACTGATACGATTACGTAGCAGCAGAAAATTTTAACCAGTTCTCATCAGCCTTTTTAATATTACCCGGGATGTCCCTGCTCCATCTTTCATGTGCTGCTTTGTTGCAATTAAGATAAAGTTTGCCATTCACTATCTTCCAAAATTCCGGATCAGTTGCCGCTTTCCTCGCTTCCGTCATTGCCCACGCGCAATAGCCATCATACTGTGGGGCATATTTTTCTGGATTTTTCACGAACAGATCTTTGTTTTCTTTATTTGTGAAATACCAAACCATGCCGTTCCATTGGAACGTATAGCGTTCTTCACCTTTTACTGGTTTTCCTTCTGTAAAATACGCAACAGAATCATATCCCTTTATTGCGACAGTTTTTGAGAGCGATTCTCCAGCAGTAATATTGTTGAATCCCGTTATGAATAAAAATATTATTGAGAAACATATCAAGATTCTTCCCAATGGTTTCATATTTAGTTCCTCCTTGCATAGTATATATCAAATTGCTCATAATTAACGGTGCAACTGTGTTCGCCCCCCAATCGGATTGAAAGGTAACCTTAATTTTGACCGGATTTATTTGGATTTATAAGGGACATCCGCACATTAAAAGATTGCAGTGAAATTGGTGGCTGTCGCCACTTTCCCGTCCCGGGTCCGGTCGTTACCCGCTATTTATCTCAGGTTCATCAGGAAACTGAGCACCATGCCATACAGCTACAATCCAAATGACATCATCTTTGACCCTATAGAAAAAACGATATGGCCTAACAATCAATTCACGAAAAGGGAGATCAGGGAACTCCGGCAGTAGTCTGCCAGAATCGGGAAATTTCTTGAGACGTGAAACTGTTTTCTCTGCCTGCTGGCGAAAGCTCACCACCGCAGAAGGCTTATCGTGGTGAACATAAGAAACTGATTCAAGGAACTGGCGACGGCCTGTGGGTGTAAATAAGATTTTCAAGGTTTTGCCGCCTCAAGAAAACGATCGGCCTCCTT